>CACNWD010000045.1 GCA_902624085.1 uncultured Prochlorococcus sp. | reverse complement strand
CATTTATTATTCGCATAATACCTCCAACAATTATTATTTTAATTTTGTTGATGTTTAATGAACCGTCATTATCCTTAGCGGCAATAACTTTAGGTTTTTATAATGCTGGAATAACTTTTAAATTATTGAATGATAATATATCTGAGATTGATAGAAACAACTACATTGCATTTAAGTCTATCGGACTTTCAAGTCGATCTAGTTGGTTAATTGGATTATTCATAAAACAGTCAAAAAGTTACTTATCTTATTGTGCTTATAGGTCTGATATCATTTTTAGAGAAACAGCGATTGTAAGTATAGTTGGCAGTGTAGGGCTAGGGTGGCAACTTAGAGAATCACTTAGTTCCTTTGCTTGGAACGAAGTGATTATAATCATATTTTCTTATAGCTCAATCGCGATTATCGGAGAATTATTAAATGATAAAATTAAATCTAAATTAATTTAGCTTGCAAACTAACTTTGATAAATAGTGGATAGATTACCAAAACAGTTAATAGTGATAGGAGATAGTTCAGTTTACGGTTGGGGTGATATAGAAGGAGGGGGATGGTGCGAAAGGCTTAAAAAAGATTGGTTAAATCAAAAAAATAGTCCCATAATTTATCAATTAGGAGTAAGAGGTGATGGTATTGAGAAAGTTTCTTATCGCTGGGAGAAAGAATGGTCATCTAGAGGAGAAACCAGAAGAAATAAACCAAAAGGGATTTTGTTAAGTGTAGGTTTAAATGATACCGCCAGAATTGGCCAAATAAATGGTAGGCCTCAAATTGAAATAGATGGATTCGAATATGGATTTGAGAGATTAATTAATCAAATGCGATCAAAAGCAGAATTATTTGTTATGGGTTTGTCACCCGTAGATGAGAGAAAAATGCCATTTGGAGGATGTTTATGGTACGCAAATGAACATTGCGATGCATATGAGAAAAGAATAAAAGAAGTTTGTATAAATCAGAATGTTCCTTTCCTTCCTACTTTTAAAGAAATGAATTCCGATAGTAGAAGTATTAATTGGCTCTCAAATGACGGAATTCATTTAAACTCAAATGGCCATTTATATATATATCAAAGATTAAGATCTTGGGAAGCTCTTCAGAAATGGCGAGTAAATTAAGAAATTAAATACTTCTTAAAAAATAAATTTATACGAAAATATTGCCAAAGTTGCTGAAAAACTTGTTTGAATTACATTAACAGATTCATTACTTATATTAAATTTATCTTGAAATGTTGCTCCAATAAAACTTTCAAAAATTGTAGCGGCAAAGCCTGAAAAACAAACTATAAAAAATCCTTTTTCTATTGAAATGAATCCTAAAATGATCATTACAAATGACATAATAAGTGCACCAAATAAACTCGCAATTGTTCCTTCTAAACTAATTGCACCTTCAGTACCTTGCCTAACTTTTTTAAATGTAGTTATTAGAAAAGTATTTTTACCATATCTTTTTCCAATTTCACTTCCAAAAGTATCTGCTAACTTAGCAGCAAAACTTGCTGCAAAACCAACTTTTAATAATATTAGATTTGCTAAATTTAATTTAATCATCAATGCTAAAAACAAACCCGTAGAAGCAGATCCCAAAACATTTTCTGGTCCTCTTCGCCCTCCTCTTTTTTCTGCAATTCCTAATTTGTTTTTGTATTTAAATCCTACCTTAGTAACTAAAGATCCTAAAAGCAGATATAAAACCACACTTATCCAGCCTTTCCATCCCAAAGATCCCCAAAGTAATGTACCTAAAATCCCTGCACTTATCCATCCACTTTTTGTCATGATTGGATATTGCCTAAATACAAAAATTAGGAAAAAATTAATAATAAATCCAATAGTAAAAGAGTTTAAAAATAATTCCATTTTTAGATTAAATGATTTGATTCCATATCAAAACTTCTCCAATGAGAGAGCATTGATGCAGCAGTGACACAAGCAGTAGATGTCCTCAAAATACTTTCTGATAATTTAATAAATTGTATTTTATTATCCTTAAAACAACAAATTTCTCGCTTAGACCAACCTCCTTCAGGGCCTATTACATTCCAGATAACAGTTGTTTCTTGAATAGGTAAATTTTGCATTTTTAACCAATCATTTAAACTTATACAATTTTCATCCCTAGTTATAGAAATTGAAATAATATCTTTTGCTTTACATGCAATTGTCCATTCACAAATATCTAAGATATTTAATATTTTTGGTTTCCATAACCTTTCACATTGTTCTACTGCCTCATTAATAATTGTATTCCATCTATCCATTTTTGAAACTTGATTTGAGATCCTTTTTATTTGGTGCTCAGAATATAAAGGTTGTATAAAATCAATTCCAATTTCTGTACACATTTTTAAAATAT
>CACNWD010000044.1 GCA_902624085.1 uncultured Prochlorococcus sp. | reverse complement strand
ATGATCTAAAAGATTACAGTGATCCAATATCAGAAGAACTTATTAGTGGTGATTGGGAGTTAATATTTTCAAATGTAGAACTATTTAGAAGTTCTCCTTTTTTTCTAGCGATAGAAAATGCTTTTAATAATAAAGTAAAAAGTGATTTGTTTTTTAAACTACATCAACTACAGGTAAGTTCATTTGGTCTTTCTACTATTGGAAAAATATCACAAACGATTGACTTTCAAAAAAAAGAGTTTTTATCAACATTTGATACCATAATATTTGGACTCACAACCATACCTATAATTGGTTGGTTTAAACTCTTTCCAACTTTTGGAGGATCAGTAACAACATTAGCCGATGAATTAGTTTTAGTAGATAATAAACTAAGAATGAGCCTTCAGAAAACAAAAGTTACTGAAGTTGCGGGATTAAACGAGATTCCCATTTTTAGCAAATTCTTAATGAATAAATGGTATCCAGTGAAAGATGTATGGAGAAAATTACCATGGAATAAAGTTAATCCAAATTGCGAAGTATCAATAACTTTTATTGATGAAGATCTTAGAATTATGAAGGATATTTATGGATCAATTTTTATTTATGTAAGACCTAATTTTAATAACTAAAAATTTATCTTCTATATTATTAAATAAATATCATATCGATAAAAATAAATCTATTACTTCTCAATATTTAAACTAATTATCGTAAGTTTATTAAACTTATACCAAAAATATAAAAATTAAATTAATTTTAATTTATCGCAAAATGTGCAATTGTGGGCTAAATTTATTTAAGTTTTCTAATTAGCAAATGTTTAAAGAAAAAGAAAAAAATTCTATCGTAAGAGGTATCTTCCTTATTGGGGGATGGGGATTAGGACTAGATAGGTTTTATGAGGGTGATAAAAAAGGCGGAGTACTTTCAATCATTGGATGGAGTGTTACATTCTTTAGTTTTTTGTATTTGAAATGTTCTGGATATGAATATGTAGAAGGTGTTAAGAATTACAATGACTATTCACCAAATCCTTTCATAATTATTCCAATATTGGCTGGTGCCTATGGAATATTTTTAATTATCAAAAAGGCTTTTAGATTAGCGAAGCAATTTGAAAATGCTTAATTCAGTTATATTTTAATTTAAGAAAGGAGTCCTGTATTTAACAGATATGATTTAAGCAATAAAATAACTAGAATATTTACTATTAATAAAGCCACTATCCCATTCCTATTTTTTACATCCAGTTTTTTAATTAATTTAGATAAATAAACTACTGGATTTTCTGGCTCATTTTCCATTTTTAAATTTACAAACAGTTTGAAACTACCACACACAAAAAAATTATTTTTCTAATGTAAACTAAAACTAAAGAAAATGTAAAATAATTAATAAATTTAGATTTTATATCTTAGAAACTTATCACTTAATATAAAAAAAATGTCTAGAAATAATACATGGATGATGATGACTTATTATTGCCCTACACACGGATCTTTAGATCGTAGTGAGCCCATGGAAATCACAAGAGATGATTTAAGGAAAGCAAAACTTAATTTAAAGAAAAACAAAAAATTAATAGATTAACCTAAAATTCCTGAATTTTTAAGGAAAGTTTTTCCAATATTTCCAACTAGAAAAAATAAAGATAAGTTAATTAAAAGAATTATTAAAAGTGCTAGTAATTTGTAATTAGGGTTAGTTGTTATGCCATCAAAACCATTTTCCAGTACCCTTTTAAAAATTGAATCATTTTTAGAGGTAGATTCAGCAATCTTTACTTCTTCATTATTAATAATTTGATCACTTGCATTTTCATCTGATGAATCAACTTGCTCCTGAATATCAGGGTTAGTTTTAGAGTCTTCCAATTTTTTAAACGTTTTTTTAATTTTACATAAAAAAACCCTTACTGGTAATAAGTAGGGTTGGATAAGGTTAAGGTTCTTAGTTTTATTATAGTTATTTCTTCAATAATTCGTTTAAATCGAATAAAGTAGATTAAAATTTTATTGAAATGCTAGATTTACCTACTATCAATGCATGTAAAAGTGATCCTGAAATTAGAGATTTAAAAATTAAAAATATTGAACATGCTATTAATCAAGCCGAAGAGATGATAAAAGAATCAAAAATGAGTCAAGATGAATTGATTTTCTTAAAGAAAAAAATATCTGATTCTAGGCAGGATCTAGAAATTCTCTACTTGATGAAGAATTAGCGAAATGATCATTAGATTATTTTTTGTTTAAATTATTTTTACAAATTGTTTCCTATTGGGATAATTTAATATTGCCAAAGTTATCAATGCAGTATTCACTTAATTTTATATTTTCATAGATACTTCTTTTATTTTTGTTCTCAAAGTCAATGCACTTTTCAATTATATCACTTTGGATATCAAGTTTTTCTTCTCCCTTTTTTAACTGTTTATTT
>CACNWD010000043.1 GCA_902624085.1 uncultured Prochlorococcus sp. | reverse complement strand
AGTTAGTAAGAATTTCAAATATTGTTAAAAATAATCAATTAAATGAAGTCATTGAGCTAGAGAGAATAGCGGACGTCGTTAAAAAGAATAATAGTACTCTTCACATAACTGGGCTTTGTTCTGATGGAGGAGTTCATAGTCATATTGATCATTTACTAGGCCTAATAAAATGGGCTTCTGAAGTTGGGATAAAAAAGCTTGCTATTCACGTTATTACTGATGGAAGAGATACTCCTGCTCAAAGTGCCTCAAAATATTTATCTCGAATTCAGTCTTGTATTTCAAAATTTAAAGTAGGAAAAATCGCTTCTATCTGTGGTAGATATTGGATAATGGATAGAAATCAACTATGGGATAGAACAGAAAAAGCTTTCATCAATCTCACTGATCCTAACGTTAAGGTTGAGGGAATTGATTCTGAAGATTTCCTAAAAAAAAGCTATGAAAATAATATTACAGATGAATTTCTTGAGCCAGTAAGATTAACTAATGATTTTCTTAAAGATGGAGATAGTCTAATATTTTTTAATTTTCGCCCTGATAGAGCTCGGCAAATAGTTAAAGCGTTATCAGAGGAAAATTTTTCTTCATTTACAAGGCTCTATAACCCCCAATTGAAAATACTAACCTTTACTCAATATGAAGCTAATTTATCTGTTAATGTTGCATTCCCTCCAGAATCACTTAATAATTTTATAGGTCAAATAGTTTCCGAAAATGGCCTCAAACAATATAGAACAGCTGAAACTGAAAAGTATCCACATGTAACTTATTTTTTCAATGGTGGGGTTGAAATACCATACAAAGGTGAAGAGAGACACTTAATACCATCGCCAAGAGTGGCCACTTATGATTTAGCACCAGAAATGTCGGCAAAGGAACTTACAATAAGCTGTTCTAATGCCATAAGAAGCGGTAAATATGCTTTTGTTGTAATTAATTTTGCTAACCCAGATATGGTCGGTCACACGGGTAATATGGATGCTGCAGTAAAAGCTATTGAAACTGTTGATGAGTGCTTAGGTAAAATTGTTAATGCGACAGGAGAGATGGGAGGAAGTATTCTTGTTACTGCTGATCACGGTAATGCAGAAATGATGAAAGATGATAATGGCGAACCATGGACAGCTCATACTACAAATCTTGTCCCACTTATTTTTATAGAGGGTGAAAAAAGAAAAATCCCTAATCAGGGTAATGATATTTACTTAAGAGATAATGCAGGACTAGCAGATATAGCTCCAACATTATTACAATTATTAAATCTACCAATCCCAAAAGAAATGACAGGAAAATCGCTAATAAAAGAAATTGAATTGAAAGATAAGAATAAAGTCTTTCAACATGCTTAAATAAAACTAATAAAAAAAATCATGAGTTCTATACTTACCTGGATTTGGGCGTTCTCCGGCTTACTTCTTATCCTTCTTGTTTTATTACATAGTCCAAAGGGAGATGGAATGGGAGGAATTGCAGCAAGTGGTAGTTCGATGTTCACTAGCGCAAGTAGTGCAGAAGCTTCTCTAAACAAAGCCACATGGACAGTCTTAATAATATTTTTATTACTTGCTGTTGTTTTAAGTGCTGGTTGGATTTAATTATCTATCAAAATAAATATAAAAAAAGGGAGTAAGTTTACTCCCTTTTCAGCATTAAATTGAAAAAATCAATTTAATTAGTAATCAAAATCTCCTCCCATACCTGGCGCACCAGCAGGAGCAGACTCTTTCTTCTCAGGTAAATCAGCTACAATACACTCAGTTGTGAGAACCATTCCTGCAATAGAAGCGGCATTTTGTAAACCTGAACGAGTTACCTTTGCAGGATCAACTATTCCTGCTGATGACATATCAACATATTCACCAGTAGCAGCATTAAATCCATCGTTAAAAGGCTTAGATTTAACATTTTCAGCTATTACAGCACCATTAGCACCGGCATTCTCTGCAATCCTCATAAGAGGTGCAGTGAGTGCAGCCTCAACGATATTAGCTCCTATTAGCTCTTCTCCGGAGAGTGATTTTTCCGCCCAATCTTTGAGTATTGGAGCAAGGTGAGCTAAGGTAGTTCCTCCGCCAGGAACTATACCCTCTTCAACTGCAGCTTTTGTAGCGTTAATAGCATCCTCTAATCGCAGTTTTTTATCCTTCATCTCAGTTTCAGTTGCTGCTCCAACTTTAATAACTGCAACTCCACCGGCAAGCTTTGCTAATCGTTCTTGAAGTTTTTCTTTGTCATATGATGAATCAGTTTCATCCATTTGTTTTTTGATCTGGTCACATCTTGCAGTTACAGCTTTTTCATTACCTTCAGCCACGATAGTGGTGGTTTCTTTATTTATGGTAATTCTTCTACCAGTACCTAACATATCTAAAGTTGCATTCTCTAACTTGAGTCCTGCATCCTCAGTAATTAATTGACCATTAGTTAAAACAGCCATGTCTTCGAGCATTGCCTTCCTTCTATCACCAAAGCCTGGAGCTTTTACCGCTGCAACATTTAAAACTCCTCTCAATCTGTTAACGACAAGAGTTGCTAAAGCTTCTTT
>CACNWD010000042.1 GCA_902624085.1 uncultured Prochlorococcus sp. | reverse complement strand
AAGAAATTAATGAATATTGCTTTTTCTTATAAGGAAAAAAAAGACTGGGATTCAGCTATTGAATATTTAAAAAAATCATATGAAGCCTATTACGACTCGCCATTAGAATATCCTTATGACTACAATATCCAAGATTTTTTAAGACTGCCTTTATACATGCATCAAGCTGGTTACAAAGAGGAGGCATGGGAAACATTTGAAAAGTTTTTAAAAGGATACCTACCAATAAAAACACCAAATGAAACTGGTATAGAGTATGACATTAATAAAACTTGGGAATGTAGAGATATTTATGACAAGATGCGAGTATCTAGCGACAGAGAGAAAAATTATATTCAATCGTTAATTTATAGATGTCTTCAAGAATTTTATGGTGCGGCTCACATGTATTTTGAAGGTGAAAATGATGATCTTGGTGTAGGGGAAAGCCACGAAATAAGCTTTTCTAGAGAAAGACTAATGAATAATTATCTTCCTACAAATCTCAAAAAAGCAAAGGTTAGCGGTAATTTAGAAAAATTAGCAGACCTCATACTTAAAGCTATAAAGGAATTGCCTGATTATAAAAAAGGTGAAAAAATAATTATTTCTGGAACTGAATATTTAAAAAAATAAAGAGGTTCAAGTAGTAAGCGTTTCATTTTCTAGATTTTATTATTTCTTTCAACACAATGATCAATTATTTTGCAAATCTCTTTTAAATCACCTTTGAAAAATTCTTTTCCTTCTGCATATTCAGATAATTCATCGTGAATACGTTGTTCAACGATATAAGGATCATTGGTTCTCCAATATTTTTCAACGACAAATTTTGAAGGTAAATTAATTTGATTAGAGATTTCAGAGGCTCTTTCATCAGGATTTCTTGCAGTAAATCCAACTTTATATATACCTGGCATTAATTCATTAGAAAGAGCATAAACAAAACCTGATTGGACTTTTACATGTTTGAGTTCAATTTGTTCCCATTTTGAAGAGAGATAATCATTATCGCTTGGCGGATAACTATATCTTTCTTCCAGTTTTTCTCTCTCTAAACGTTCATATTCATTCTCCATTTTATTAAGATAATTAATTACTTTATTAATTTGTTTAAGGCCTCGTTCCGCCATTGCAATAACATCCTCAGCAGCATCCTTAAAAACCTTTGGAGCAAGTTGATAATTATAAAGCTCCAATATTTCTTCTAATTCATCTACTAAGTCTTGATTTTCGAAGGAAGTATCATCATTAAGGCCACAATAACGAAGTTGCCAACGCAAATTATAAAAACCTTGAGATTCTTTTTTTAGGATTCCTTGAAGTTTCTCATCTGTGAGTTTTTTAAATTTAATATTATTTTTTTTTATTGTGTTATATATATCTTGCCCAATGTCGGTAAGAAAATCACACAAATAATATTCTGCTGAAGAATTCTTGCAAATCTTATCAAGATTATATTTTGAAATTATATTTCGGTCACACCAATCTTCATTGTATTTATAGTACTTCGGGATTTTTATTTGTAATTTTGTAATGTCTAATTTATCACTCATTAAAAATTTGCTCCTTTAGTCATTTTAATATTTAAGTTTACTTTCAATTAAATCCCATCTATTTTTGTATTCACTAAAGTCCCACTGAAGGTTTTGCTGACGTGGCTTATAAGGTGGAATATCCACTGTCCTCATTGATGTCTCATTATGTTTTGATCCATCCCTTGCTGGTGTATTTAACCAATTCTTATGTCTTCTCGTTACATTCTTAGACATTACTGGAGAGGGAATTATGTAATAAATAAAATTTGGCTCATCTTCTGGCCGAGGAATCCCTCCTAATATCCAGAAAAAATTATCTCCATAGTTTTTTTCTGCTTTTGCTCCAACAGAACAAGTCTTATTAATTGGCACAAACGTTTTAACTTGTATATGAACAAACTTAGTTCCTTCCAAGTTGCTGCACAAAATATCTGTATTTGGTGTATTACCTAGAGTGACAACTGCAGAATATCCTCTTCTACATAATTCTCCAGCTATAAAAAATTGACTTGCATTCCCTCTATAATTTTTATCCATTGGCAAATTAAGTTATAAGAACAACTTAGCTCACTATTATTTAAAACTCACGCAAAACTCACGCAAATCAAGGTTAGATAGTCCGAATTAGGCTACACTTTTTTCTCTAAAAGTACTGATAGCAACATAAGTCTCAGTTATAGCTTCATTTTTGCGGGTGCTTTGGGAGCACTAGGTCGCAGGTTCGAATCCTGTCGCCCCGACTCATAAAAACCCAAGTCATAGAGAGAGTTTCCCAGACTCTCTTTTTTATTGTAAAGAAGTTGGAATAATGAGACTGAGCGAGATTTGAGCGAGGATTTGCAATACCTTGCATAACTTTGCTGAGTGATGTCGCTCTAGGCACTAGGTTTCTCATCAAATAAGTCTGTTCTTCGCCAACCTTGTGATATTAATTTTTTCCAAATTTCTCTAGCCTCCTCTAGCTTAAATTCTTCTCTTTTTTGCAATAGTTGTGGTTCTTTGCCTAAATATCCAACTATCTTGCCATTGTCTATAAATACATATTTATTAAATTGATCCTCACTATCTCTATTCTCAGTAAATCGCCTTACTTCTGATCTATTGGAATTAATTAACCAATAACC
>CACNWD010000041.1 GCA_902624085.1 uncultured Prochlorococcus sp. | reverse complement strand
GGTTTCTAGATCCTAAGCAATTTAATGAGATGAGGATTGATACTTCAGGAGAATTAACGGGTGTGGGTATTCAAATCTTAAAAGACTCGGAATCAGGATTTCTTGTTATCGTTTCTCCAATCGCTGGCTCGCCGGCCTCTGAATCTGGAATACAAGCAAAAGATAAGATTATCTCTATTGATGACATTTCAACAAAAAGTTTAGATATCGAAGGAGCTGTGAAATTAATTAGAGGTAAGAAAGGTACTAAGGTTAATTTAGAGATTTTGAGGAATGGATCTATTTTTAATAAAACTCTTGTGAGAAAAAAAATTGAGATAAAGTCAGTTACAAGTAAAATTAATTCTTCAAAAAATGGTTTTTTGGTAGGTTATTTGCGCATTAAGCAATTTAATGCAAATGCTTCAAAAGATTTAAAAAAAGTAATACTTGATTATGAAACAAAAAATGTCTCTGGATACATCCTCGATTTAAGAAGTAACCCTGGTGGTTTGTTAGATTCAAGTATTGAAATTTCGAGACAATTTATCGATAAGGGCGTAATCGTAAGTACATTATCCAAAAATGGTTTAAAAGAAGTTAAAAAGGCTAATGGTAGTGCTTTGACAAGTAAACCATTAGTAGTGCTGGTAAATGAGGGTTCAGCAAGTGCTAGTGAGATTGTTTCTGGTGCAATAAAAGATAATCTTAGAGGTAAATTAGTTGGAAAAAAAACTTTTGGGAAAGGTCTTGTTCAATCTATGAGATCACTTGTAGATGGTTCTGGCTTAACAGTTACAGTCGCAAAATACTTAACGCCAAATGGTATTGATATAAATAAATTTGGAATTAGGCCTGATATAGAAGTTAATAGGAATGTAAATCCTATTCTTCAAAATCAGATAGGTACAAGGAGAGATAAACAATATAAAGTTGGAGAAAATGTTTTAATAAAACTTATAAAAAATAAAGGCTCAAATATTAGCTTCGTCCCTAATTCAACTAATCTTAATGTTGTATTGGATAATCCAAAAAAGAGAAATAAAATATTAAAAACTCATATCTAACATTTTTTTTATGGGTTTATATGCCTTTTCAATGATTTCAGGTGGTAATTGAATAGAAGGATAATTATTTTTTAAGCAATCTAAAATTTTTTCTAGTGTATTTAATTTCATATAAGGACATTCATTACATTTGCACCCTTCTAAATCAGGAACCTCTATAAAATTCTTATTTGGTTCTTTCCTCTTCATTTGATGAATTATGCCTGGTTCAGTAAGCACCATAAATGTTGTTGAATCATCGCTGCTTATAAAATCTAATAATTTGCTGGTAGAGCCTATATAGTCCGCTAAATTTAATAAATTCTGGCTGCATTCTGGATGCGCTACTACCTTTGCGAAAGGATTTTCAATTTTTAATTTTAGTAGGGCTTCTTCACTAAAAGTTTCGTGAACTATACAACTTCCTGGCCAAAGCTTAAGTTTTCTTCCTGAGTTTTTCTGTACCCATCTTCCTAAATTTTGATCAGGTGCAAAAATTATCTTTTCATCTTTTGGAAGTTTATTTACTAATGCAACTGCATTACTGCTTGTGCATATAAGATCACTTTGAGCTTTTACTTCAGCTGTACAATTAATATAACTGACTACGAAATGTCCTGGATTATCTTCTCTAAATTTCTGAAATTCATCTGCAGGACAGTCATTTGCCAATGAACATCCAGCATCTATATCTGGTAATAAAACTGTTTTATCCGGACAAAGTATTTTTGCAGTTTCAGCCATAAAGTGAACACCACAAAATATAATTACATCTGCATCAGTGTTTGCAGCTTTTCTTGATAACTCTAATGAGTCACCAATAAAATCTGCTATGTCTTGAATCTCAGGCGCCTGGTAGTAGTGAGCAAGAATTATGGCATTTGAATTTTTGCATAAAGTCTTTATCTCAGAAATTAAATCTTCTTCAGTTCTGGTAGATTCTTTATTAGCTGTAGAAGTTGTAATGGTCAGGATTTAAAATGTATTTTATTAATTATATGATCAAATAGAAAAAATTCTGTCAAATTTTAAAATTGCTGTTGTTGGAGATTGTCATGGACTATGGTCTGAGGTAGATGTCAGCATTTTATCAAAAAACAAGCCTGATATCGTTTTATTCGTTGGAGATATTTCAGAAGGGAATATAAAAATATTGAAAAAGATTAATTCTCTAGAAATTCCATCATTTGTGATACTCGGTAATCATGATAGGGGTCATGATAAATCTGGCGAAATCCTACTAAAACAAATTAGGATTCTTCAAGATAAATATTGTGGGTGGAAGTTAAAAATTTTTAATAATCAATTAAATATTATTGGAGCAAGACCATGTAGTTCAGGAGGAGGTTACTTTTTATCTAAAGAGATGATAGGGGTTTATGGTCCTTTAACCGAGGAAGATTCAGTAAAGAGGATTATTAGTTGTTATGAAAATGCTCGTATAGAGCTTCCTCTTATAATTATTGCCCATTCTGGTCCTTCAGGACTGGGATCTGAACCAGAAAGTATTTGTGGAAAAGACTGGAAAGTTCCTTCAATGGATTGGGGAGATAGAGATTTATCTTTGGCAATATCAAGAATTCAGAAAGAAAGGAAGTTAGATCTTGTGATTTTTG
>CACNWD010000040.1 GCA_902624085.1 uncultured Prochlorococcus sp. | reverse complement strand
ATAGATTAGTATTTTTTTTACTAGTATTCAATTATTTATTTGAGAGAGGAAATTAAGTAAAAATCTTCTCAAATTAATTTATTAAAATAAGTGAAAACATATGTTGATTTTTTACCAAATTGATGATGCCGAATAAAAAGACAATTGGAATTACAGGTGCAGGGGGATCTCTTGGTAAAGCCTTAACAAAAAAATTTAGCTCTAATGGGCATAAGATCATTGGTTTTACTCATAATAGAAAACCTCAAGAGCTTATCGAGGATGGACCTAATGAATGGGTTTATTGGGAGTGCGGAAAAGAATTCCTACTAGAAAACAGCCTAAGTAAGATTGATATATTGATCCTGAATCATGGAATTTATAACTCTAAAGAAGATTTAGAAAAATCAATCGAAATTAATGCTACTAGTAAAATTAAGATTTTAAAGTTATTTGAAAAAATTTCACTTTCACAATCAATTGAATCTTCACCAAAAGAAATATGGATTAATACTTCTGAAGCAGAAATATTACCTGCTTTAAATCCTTGTTATGAAATAAGTAAGTCTTTAATAGGTCAAGTAGTAACATTTAAAAGAAATTTCAATAATCAAAAGGATTCAAGAAATCTGATAATTAAAAAAATTATTCTTGGACCATTTAAATCTGATTTAAATCCAATGGGGGTTATGTCCCCTGAATCAGTAGCAAGTTTAATTTTCTATGTTTCTAAAATTAGTAATTATCTTATTATCGTTAGTCCTAATCCCATAACTTATCTTTTATTTCCATTAAGAGAATTTTACTTTTTTGTTTATTATGGATTTTTAAAAATTTTCAAGAAAAGATCTTAAATTAAAAATCTCTATCAGTTAAAATTTCCATACCATCTTTTAACACTACAATTGTATGTTCCCATTGAGACGAGAATTTACCATCTTTGGTAATTACTGTCCATCTGTCATTAAGTGTCTTACAGTATTTTGAACCAGCATTAACTATTGGCTCTACCGCCAAGGTCATCCCTTCTCTTAAAACAACATTAGGAAGATCTTTCGTTCTAAAATTAAAAACTGACGGTTCTTCATGCAGATTCCTTCCCACACCATGACCTGTATAATCTTCAACGACGCTAAAACCATTTTTTTTAACTACATCTTCAATCGCTCCTGCAATATCCAACAAAGTATTACCTGCTTTTATTTTACTCAAACCTGCATATAGAGCTTCATGAGCTACATTACTAAGTCTTTCTACTTCTTTATTTACAGAGCCAACACAAATAGAAACGCAACTGTCTCCATGAAAACCATCCAGATAAGCACCAGTATCAATCTTTACAAGGTCACCATCTTTAATGATTTTATTTTTATTTGGAATTCCATGAACAACTTCATTATTAATACTTGAACAAATACTTGCTGGGAAACCATGATATCCTTTAAAGCTTGGTATAGCTCCCATTTCTCTGATCCTTTTTTCTGCAAAAACATCTAGATCCTTTGTACTCATTCCAGGTTGTATTAAATCAATTATCTCACTAAGAACTTTTGATACAATTTGGCTAGATTTTTTTATTAATTTAATTTCTCTAGTAGTCTTTATCTCAATACCTCTTTTACCTTCAATAAAAGGTACTTGATCTTGAGATTTTAAAATTTTATTATTTAATAAAAGTTCTGCAAAATGTTTCATCGTTTTAAGCAAATTTTTTGAAATTCATAATACTCTTTAAACATAATTTAAACCTTTCATAAACCATTACGAGAAAAAGATATGAAATTTATTACTACATTTTTTAAACATAATCAATAAATTGTATTTGAGAATAAAAACCATGGGGTACTAAGCCCCATAATTCTTCAAATTAAAACTTACATTGTTGGAGAAACTTAACCTTTAAAGTTTAAAGAATAAAACCTTTTTATTAAAGGTTTCTAAAATCGAGTCGAAAGGTTAAGATATATACTTAGTGGTTTTTCGTAGTCCTATGGCAAAAGAGAGTAAATCTATTGATTCAAAAAACATTAGTGTTAATAACGAAAGTGATGTCGATTCATCACCTGAAGTTTCTTCCAGTGATTCTAAAACTGAATTAGATAAAATTATAAGTTCTGGAAATTTATTACATGAATTTGAGGAATCTCAATTAAAAAAAGAATTACCTGAAATTTATGTCGGGGATACTGTAAAAGTAGGTGTAAAAATTACAGAAGGTAACAAAGAGAGAGTACAACCCTACGAAGGTGTAGTAATTGCAAAGAGACATGGTGGACTAAATCAAACAATTACTGTCAGAAGAATTTTCCAAGGTATAGGTGTAGAGAGGATATTTATGCTACATAGTCCACAAGTTGCCTCTCTAAAAGTTGAACGTAGAGGTAAAGTAAGAAGAGCTAAGCTATTCTATTTAAGAGATAGAGTAGGTAAAGCTACTCGTGTTAAACAACGCTTCGACCGTTAGAGTTGTAAATTAAATTAACCCTATTGGTCAAATAGGCGCTTATAATCTAAATTATGCGCCGTTAGTTCAGTTGGTAGAACGCAGGTCTCCAAAACCTGATGTCGGGGGTTCAAGTCCTCCACGGCGCGTTTGAATCAACATTATGTAATTTATTTTTTTTGCGATGGAGTTAGATCTTCAACCAGGGGACGTAGTAAAAGTCCTAGAATCAGCCGCCCTAGGATGGGTAAGAGCCAGAGTTATCAGAGTTAAATCTGGTGGTAGAG
>CACNWD010000039.1 GCA_902624085.1 uncultured Prochlorococcus sp. | reverse complement strand
TAAAAAATTTAAAAAGGGGAATTTAAAAATAAAACTTCCAATTTTATTAATTGTTTAATGCATTGATTCCCACATTTTTCTCATTTCAAAAAATAAATTTTTAGAAATTGCTGAAGGCCAATACATTTCAAAAGATCGAGTTTGTTCATCACTTTCAAAAATAATTCTTAAACTCCATTTATTTTTTGTACCTTCTAGTTCTGCATACCAAGGCAATCTTTCATATTCTAAATTTATCAATTCTTCATCCATTAATTGATTTTCTAATATCATTAATTGATCAATTAATGAATCTAATAATTTAAATAGTGAGACAAACTCGTGCTCTTGTAATTCTATTGACCATTTATTAGCACTTATCAAAAAACAATATTTACCTTTATCAGGATTTTTAATTAATCTCCAATTATCTTCTTCTTTATTTGGCACTAACCAGGAAGTAAATCTGGTTGATCTTGCTCATCACTTAACTCGATAATAGATCTTTGCACAGGTTTAATTGTTGACTCATCTAATAAGCCATCAAAGTCATCAAATCTTCTTTGCTTAGCTCTAAAAGCAATTTTAACTGTGGTCAAATATCTATTTTTAGATTGTCTTATTAAGCTTTCGCCTCTTTTAGCAAGATCATTTGAATCTATACCAGTATTATTTGATATATTCATGTGTTTTTATTTTAATTATACATTAAAATTAAACGATTAATATTTAACTTTAAAATTTCATTTTTAAATAATTTAATGAAGTAAAAATTTCTTTATGGCTGAAAAGATAATAGGAACCCTTTCTATCGATTTAGGTAATACAAATACAGTTTTAGCTTTTCAAGGTAAGAAAAGTTCTACACCAATACTTTTAGACATGCCTTTAATAACCAAGAGCCCTGGTATTGTACCAACTGCTATTTGGTTCGATCAAAACAAAGGTGAAAAAGAAATAATAGGAACGGAAGCCTTAAAATTGTTTAATGAAAATAATCAAGAAGAATTTTTCTACTCTAACTTTAAACGACTTATTGGTAATCCATATGAAGAACGTACGGAAAGATATTTAAGTCCAGAAGAAGCTGGAGAAAAATTTTTTAAAAGGCTATGGGACTATATTCCAGAAATATTTGTTATTGAAAGATTAGTTTTAACAGCTCCTATTGATACTTATAAAGGTTATCGGAGATGGCTTATAAGTATTTGTAATAACTTACCAATTAAAGAAATAGCGTTAGTTGATGAGCCAACTGCTGCAGCAATTGGAATAAATGTACCTTTTGGATCAAAAATAATGATTATTGATATTGGTGGCAGCACTATCGATTTAAATATTGTAAAGATTGAAGGAGGGGAAGGGAAATCAGCACCAATTGCAGAGTTATTAAAATTTAATGGAAAAGATATTAGTGAAATTTCGAAGCAAAAACTAAGGTGCGCAGAAATAATTAGCAAATCTGCTTGTAAATTAGGAGGGAAAGATATTGATAGATGGATTGTCGAATATTTTGTACCCTTGAATAAGGATATTAGAAATTTATCAATAGCAGAAAAAATAAAATGTAACTTAAGTAAGGAGAATATTAAGTCTGATCAACAATACATTGCATCATTTTTTATCAATAATGATAAAAGAGAGGAATTTAAACTCAGCAAAAGCATATTAGAAGAAATATTAATTTCTAATAATCTCATAAAGCTTTTAAATTCACTTTTAAAAAATTTACTAAACGAGGCGAGAGGAAAAAATTGCACGACAAGTGATCTTTGGTCTGTAATTTTAGTTGGTGGTGGTACTCAAATTCCATTAATTAGAAATTGGGTTAATTATAAATTTCCAGAAATAAAGATAAATTATCCTCCTCCAATAGAATCGATTTCTCTAGGAGCATTATCTTTAACTCCAGGAGTAAAAATAAAAGATATCCTATCAAAAAGTCTTCTTATAAGGCTCTTCAATAAAAGAGAAAATAAACATTTTTGGCACCCCATTTTTTATAAAGGTCAAACATGGCCAACAGAGAAACCTTTTGAGCTTGTCTTGCAACCAAGTAATGCAGATCAAGTCAAATTTGAAATAATTATTGGCGAAACTATAGAGAATAATGATTTTGAGATAATTTTTGAAAATGGAATTCCAAAATTAGCAGAAATGCAAAAAGAAGAAAATATTAAACCCTGGAATAGAAAACCTTTAATGTTAAAAATAAATATGCCAACTACCATTGGTCAAGATTGTCTAAAGTTAGTATTTACTATTAATGACAAATCAAATCTTTTAGTGGAATGCAAAGATTATTCAGACAGCAAAATAAGAGTATTTGATTTGGGATCAATTTACTAATTTAAATATATGTTTATGTATTTCCTCAAAAATTTTCCTTTATAAAATTTTTAAATATGGTTAATACAGGCATATGAATAAACCTAATTATTTGTATTTATTTTTTCTTCAAATTCTACTTGTTTGAAACTTTGCATAAGCTTGGCATTTTATTATGTAATTAATAATTATGTTTAAATTCCATGATATTCATTTTAATACTAAGAAACCTATCAATAATAAATTATGAATTCTATTAAGTATTTCATTTCTTTTCTCGAGATTTGACATTAAATAACAATAATAAATATGATTCTAATAGAATTGTTAAATTAGCAAAAGCTAACTAATACAACAATTATTTGTATAAATTTAACTTTTAAAGCTAAGTTAAAGATTGGTTCTATTAAACCAAAAGATTAAATTAAGTATGCACAATATTAAAAAAGCTAACTTAAATAGAAAACATACTCCTGAGAGTCCAGTTGTACTTGCTATTCT
>CACNWD010000038.1 GCA_902624085.1 uncultured Prochlorococcus sp. | reverse complement strand
TATTGGTTTTCGTATTAACGCCGGTCGCTAAAGTTTATTCTATTGATTTTTCTGATAATCGTAATTTTGTTTCAGAAGCTGTAAAAAACGTTGGCCCAGCTGTTGTTAGGATTGATACTGAAAGATCTGTAGAAAGACAACAATTTGATCCTACTTTATTGGATCCACTCCTAAGAGATTTGCTTGGAGAACCTGGAGTTTTACCAGATAGAGAAAGAGGTCAAGGTTCTGGTGTAATAATTGACCAAAATGGTTTAGTACTAACAAATGCGCATGTAGTAGAGAGAGTAGATATGGTATCAATTACTTTGGCAGATGGTACTAATTATGATGGAAAGGTTTTAGGAAGTGATTCAATAACTGATTTAGCATTAGTACAAGTTGAAGATGATATAAATTCAGAAGTTGCGCCATTAGGAGATTCGGAGAAACTGGAAGTTGGAGACTGGGCAATTGCCCTTGGTACTCCTTATGGTCTTGAGAAAACTGTTACTTTAGGAATTATAAGTAGTCTTCATAGAGATATTAATAGTTTAGGTTTTTCAGATAAACGACTTGATTTAATTCAAACTGATGCTGCTATTAATCCAGGCAATTCAGGAGGACCTTTAGTAAACTCCAGTGGGG
Source organism: uncultured Prochlorococcus sp. (assembly GCA_902624085.1). Classification (GTDB taxonomy): domain Bacteria; phylum Cyanobacteriota; class Cyanobacteriia; order PCC-6307; family Cyanobiaceae; genus Prochlorococcus_A. The sequence continues at coordinate 2,307 of CACNWD010000038.1, read as the reverse complement.
AAGTGATTGGTATTAATACACTTGTTAGGAGTGGACCTGGAGCAGGCTTGGGATTCGCAATTCCCATCAACCTAGCCAGAAGAGTTTCTGAACAACTTTTAGAGGATGGTCAGGTTATTCATCCATACTTAGGAGTGCAGCTTATATCACTAAACGCTAAGATTGCCAAAGAACATAATAATGATCCAAATTCATTAGTTCAGTTGCCAGAGAGATCAGGGGCTTTAGTACAATCTGTTGTCCCAAATAGTCCAGCAGAAAGAGCTGGACTGAAAAGGGGTGATTTGGTTATAGCAGCAGAAGATATTCTCATCAATGAACCAAAAGCATTATTAGATGAAGTTGAGAAAGCAAAAATTGGCAAGGTATTTCCTCTAAAAATTTTAAGAAATAATCAAGAAATAAAGCTAAATATTAAACCTGAAGCGCTTCCAGGTTTGACATAAAGTACTCACTCAAATTTATAATCTTAAGTAAAAATTTTTATAAAACTTTGGATTTACAAAATCAAATGAAAAAAGCAGTTGCTGAAGCAGCTGTAAATGAAGTTACTAGCAACATGATTGTAGGTCTTGGATCTGGATCTACTGCAGCAATCATGATAAAAACCCTGGCTAACAAGATTAAAGCTGGGGAATTAAAAGAAATAAGAGGGGTTCCAACTTCATTTCAGTCAGAAGTTTTAGCTCTTGAATTGGGTATCCCGTTGATTGATTTAGTTTCAGTTGATCAAATTGACTTAGCTATTGATGGAGCAGATGAAGTTAATCCTGCTTATCAACTAATAAAAGGAGGGGGTGCCTGCCACGTAAGAGAAAAATTAGTTGCTAGCAAAGCGAATAAATTATTAATTGTGGTTGATCAAACAAAATTAGTTGAAAATCTAAATGAAGCATTTCCTCTACCTGTTGAGGTTCTACCATCAGCTTGGAAACAAGTTAAAGATGTGATTGTGAACATGGATGCTCAATGTAAATTAAGGATGGCAGAAAAAAAAGCTGGTCCAGTGGTTACTGACGAGGGTAATTTAATATTGGATGTTCTATTTAATGGAGGTATAAACAATCCCAAGGAAGTTGAACTACAGATTAATAACATTCCAGGAGTCCTTGAAAACGGTTTATTTGTTGATTTAACTTATAAAGTATTAGTAGGAAAAGTCGAAAATAATCAAACTGTTGTGTATTCACCCGAGAGAGTTAATTAATCTTCAAATCTAACTCTGACCGAATCAGCGTGACTGTAGAGGCCTTCGCTGGTGGCGAGATTAATAATGTCTTCACTATTACTTTGTAAACTTTGTTGAGTAAATTCAATAATTGAAGAATTTTTCATAAAAGTTTCAACACCTAAAGCACCACTAAATCTTGCATTCCCTGACGTTGGCAAAGTATGGTTTGGTCCAGCGATATAATCGCCAACTGCCTCTGGTGTCCACTTTCCTAAGAAAATTGCTCCGGCATTTTCTATCTTATCCACAAGTTGTTTTGGATTAATAGTCATTATCTCAAGATGTTCTGGAGCAAACTGGTTACTAAATTTAATGCATGTTTCAAGATTATCGCAAACTCCTATTAACCCCCAGTCCTTTATTGATCTCATGCAGATTTCTTTTCTTGGATGATTTTCTAATTTTTTATAGATATGGGTGCTGACATCTTTAGCAACTGAATCGCTTGTTGTTAAAAGAATTGCAGATGCAAAAGGATCATGTTCTGCTTGTGCCAATAAATCTGATGCCAACTGAGAGCTGTTGGCATTATCATCTGCAATGATAAGAATTTCACTTGGTCCTGCAAGTGAATCAATACCAGTTGATCCAAAAATTAATTTTTTTGCTGTTGTTACAAAAATATTTCCTGGACCGGAAATAACATCTACTCTACTTATCTGTTTTGTACCAAATGCTAAAGCAGCGATAGCTTGTGCTCCACCAACCTTGAAAATATTTTCAATATCACATATATGGGCTGCCGCTAATACAGTTTTATTAATTTCACCCTCTGCATTTGCAGGTGAAACCATTATTATTTCTTTCACACCAGCAACTTTAGCAGGAATAGCATTCATAAGAACTGTACTTGGGTATGATGCTCTACCTCCTGGAATATATAATCCAGCTTTTTGTACAGGGAGCCATTTGCGCTGGACATCTTCGCCATAGATTCCTTTAATAGAGAAGGATTTAGGGATCTCTTTCTCATGAAATTTTTCAATGCGATGTTTTGCATTTTTTAGGGCTTCCTGTAAAGGCTTCGTTGTTTTCTCCCAAGCTTTTGCAATTTCTTTTTTGGATACATTTAGAGG
>CACNWD010000037.1 GCA_902624085.1 uncultured Prochlorococcus sp. | reverse complement strand
TTTTAATATGCTTTTTGAATGTAAAATTCATTAGATCATAATTTTGTTTTATGTTTTCTAGAGGAAAAAAAAGCGCAGCTAAAAAATCTGTAGTAGTTGAAGAAAAACCGCTTTATGTACAGTTTCTTCCCTTCTCAAATATGATGAATGAAAGAGCACAGCTTCAAAATGCTTTGGCATTTACTTTCATAATGGGGTTTTCAATTTTTGGAATTGCTCTCTGGAGACTTTCAGCTTTAACTTAATTAATTTGAAATAAAAGATTTTATTTGAGATTCCTTATTATCGACTAGAGTAATTAACCATTTGGCAGCTAAAGCTCTTGATATTTGCCTATTTATTAAAAACCTACATATATGTATATGTAGGTTTTTTTCATTTTGACAATTAAATTTTTTCTCAAACTCTAATATGGATTCTTCACTATTTCTTTTTTTCAATTCATCAATTAATGCTTCATGAGAAGCATCATTAAATAATCTGCCTAAATTTAAAGAGATTGTCATTAAAACATTAAAGCTTACCTAGATTTAGCTAGAAAATTTGAAATTAAAACCACTTTAAGTTGAATTAATGAAGAAACTTAATAATTACTCTTTAGGTTTTGATAGAGGGAGAAGACATTTATCTGAATCACAGCCAGCAGGTCCTGCTTCAGCTAATTCACCTGTATCGTATTTATTAAGCGCATCAAAGAAGTCATCATTAACTCTCCTCTCTTCAACTTTATTTTGTAAGAAGATATACTCCTCTTTATTAATTGGCTCAAAAGGTAATCTTGGGAATGTGGCATTAGCATCAAATCTTGCTAGTAGTGCAGCTGAAATATACCCTTTATCATCATCAATGGCTTGATAGATAGCATTTGCTAAGTCTTCAATTTCGTTCTCTCTAAATTCAATCGTTGCAGAAGTATTGTGTTCTGTGTAAAACCTTTGAACCTGCATATAAAAATCGAACTGTGCTAAAGCTGAGAAATTATTTATATCTATTTGATCAGCTCCTTCTATATTTGCCCAACTAACCTCAGTTGGAATCTCAACAAGCCATTCAGTACATCTTGGGTCAAATGGATTATCTAATAGTTTTCCAGTCTCATCAATATCACCTTGAGCTGGAACAACTGAATAACCATAGTCCATACAAGCAAGCGCTATCGGATCATTTTTTCTAAATGTGATCCTTCGAATGAATCTTTGAGCTTTTGGGGGATGCCAACCAGGAGCAGCTCCTGTTAAAAGACTTTTTGTGCCTGCAGGTTGTACGGTTGTACATCTATTTGGTCTTCTAAGATTGTGTTTATCGCAATATTCCCATACGGTTTCTTTAACAATTACTCTCCATGAATCTAGGTATTTAGCTTCTTGTTTTTTAAACTGAATGCCCTCTTCTGTCTGTGGTCTACCGTCTTCCCACCATCTCAACCATGGTGTCCCAAAAGCATGGACTAAGAAATCAAATAATCCAGTGAAGCTGACACCTACAATCGGGTCAAACTCCCTGCTCTTTTTGTATCTTTCAACTTCAAATTCATGATTAAGTAAACATGCTACAGATAGTGCGGCAGCTTTAAATGCTTTTTTCTGTTCCTCAAAATCATTAGGATCAATTTGATTTAAGTGTACTTCTGCCAAATTACAGTGGAAATCATTCCCAAGTATTTCACCACAGGGGTTTAAACCATATCTAGTCATCCTATGATCAAGTTCTTCTTCTGAGTAAGGTCCGTAATTCATATTTATCCATATTCTTGCTTCTTCTTTTCCTTGCTCGGAATATATTCCAATAAATTCTTTGCGAAGTTCATCATTTCTTAATATGTCCGCGTTCGATCTCGCAATAGCTTCTGGGGCGAATTGAATGGCACCTTCTCCAGAACTAAATTGTTTACTAACAGCATCTAATATTGTTTTATAAGAAGGTTTAGAGTGATATACCCTAGTATGATTAGCCATCTTTAAAGCTGCTTTTTCAGGATCTATTATCCAAGAACCACTTTCATCTTGACTCCATAAATTTTCTTTTGCTGATGCTGCTTCCAAATCATCTGAAGCAAATTGTCTCATCCCTGCACTTCTTCTAATATTTCCTGCAACTATAGTTACCGCTGCTTCATCTATAAGTAAACAACATTCAACAGTAGTTAATTTCCTCCCAACTGCTTTATTTAATAATGCTGATACTCTAGAGTAAAGTTCATTTAACTTAACAGGGTTAGCCATACCTCCAAATCCCTTCAGAGATTCTCCCGCAGGTCTTATATCTTCTAAATTGATATAAATATTAATTTCTTTGTCAAAATTTTTATTACTTGATGCTTCAAGAATAAATTTATAGCTATCTACCCAACCCCTTCTACTATCTCCTACTTTTATAAATATATTATTATCTTTAATTTCAATAGTTGATTTCTCTTGCCTTTTCTCTTTTGGGGTAATACCAACTTCACTAATTGACTTTACATTAAGTTTATTGCGGATTACGGGAAGTTTTTCTATAAAACGAGGTTCAATTATCGCCCCTGTTCCACAACCCATCATTGCTAAATCCATCATTAAGGCAAATGCTTCCCAATCAATTAAATTTGTCGAAGTACAATTATAAGCTCCTGAGAAATTCTCATTCTTAACTATCCAAGGAGTACCTCCTATCCACAACCATCTCCCAGAAGGTTGAGCTTTTTGATTATTTTGCATCTCCTTCATTAAGTTTAATTCTTCTTTACTTAAATCTCCTAATTTTTGAAGACCAGATAAGTTTCTTTCTCCTACTTCACTCCAATTTTCTCTTTTACCGTTAGCTTTTTTTCTGCTATAGGATCTAAAGAAAACAGGATATGCAGCTGGCGCTGTGGATGGAAATTCATCTTTCTTAAGATCGTTAGAGTTGTTCTCAGAAGAAGCTTTATTGGATGCAATTGTCACAGTTAATTCTTAATTTGTAAATGGTCCGTATGGAAAGATTAACTCTACCTGTGGTGTCTGCAACCATTCTTATCACTATTTAACGCTTTGTGTAAAATATGTTTATTCAAATATTTAAAAATGGATAGAGAACCAGAGCCTGAATTAATGAATAAAAAGAGTCAGGTAAAGGCTTATTGTGCAGCAGATTTTTCTTTAGGTGAAAATAATTTGATTAAATTTATAAGTAATTATTTAAAAATAAATAATATTAATCTATCTAGAAATGATTTAATTGTAGATTTAGGTTGTGG
>CACNWD010000036.1 GCA_902624085.1 uncultured Prochlorococcus sp. | reverse complement strand
ATATTAAATTGACTTATTTTAATTTTTGGTGAAAACTAATATTTAAATAAATTTTTTTATATAACTTATGCAGGAAATTAATTTAGAATTCAAAGAAGAACTTCTTAAAACTCAGAATGAAATTATAAGTTTTAATTGCGAATTACATGAGCATCTCCAAAAAGCGATGAAAGATTTTATTGAAAAGCATCCCAATTGGGATCAATATAGAATTATTCAAGCTGCTATTGCTGGATTTTTAATGCAAAATGGATTCCATAATAGAAACTTAACTAGACTATATATAGGAAATATGTTTGCAATGAATTTTGAGGATAAATAGAAATATCATTTAAGCTTAGAAATAAGCAAAGTAGCAGATTCTTTTAGTACTGGAAGTATTGATAATCTATTACCCTTTTTTACTACTAGTAGCTCCTCTTCTTTAAACAATGATCTTAATTCTTGCAAGGATATAATTTCTTTTGACTTTAATAAAAATTGTACTTTTACACAATCCCACCTTGGATTTAATTTATCAGATTTTGAATCATAGTATTTTGAATTCTTATCAAATTGAGTTGGATCAATTATATTTTTACTCACTATTTCCATTAAACCAACTATCCCTGGTGGTTTGCAGTTTGAATGATAGAAAAATGCTTGATCACCTATTTCCATTTTTCTCATAAAGTTTCGAGCTTGATAATTCCTGATTCCATCCCAAATTGTTTCTTTTTCTCTCTCTAAGGTTTCAATACTATATGCATCTGGTTCGCTTTTCATTAGCCAGTAGTTAGGTTCTTTTTTGGCCATAGATTTTTATTTGAATTTCAAGATTAGAATTACTTCCTTGAATATAAATTATTATCTATTAAATTTCCAACTAACTGAATCATAAATTTTTAGAATTATATCTGTTTAGAAGAAATTATTATCTACCTCATAAATTATGTTGATTAATAATTGAAGGATGGATATTTTAATATTATTTATTTTTAGAAATAGTTTTATTTCCAATTAATCAAAATCAATGCCTACTTCATCTTTCGTATCTCTTTCTAAGTCAGGCAGTTTTGTTTCTATCCAATGGTCATTATTCTCAATTCCTGAATTGTTAGCATATCTCATTATATGCTGATCAACCTGCTTATAAATATCATGAAGATTCAAATTCATACGAATATCATGGGCTATTTCCGCAACCTGTTTTTCTGTTAAACAATGATCAGGATGCAAAATATCGCAGCAAGGTATCCTGTTTTCTATCAATTCATTTAGATTGATCTCAATTTTATAATCTTGGTAAACAGCCATTGTATTAGTATTTATTAGAAATATTCTAATTATTTTGGCCAACTTGTATTACTTAAGTCAGAAAAACAAAATTCATTATTAATTGGAGAATTAAATTGTAATTATCTCCTTCCCCGTAGATTAATCCAAAAGTAAATAATTAATTTAGAAGGAAATATGTTTCTATTTATCTTTAAAATTAAAATCGATAACTTCTCGTTCTAGATAACTCCAAAAAAGATATTACCTTTAATTTGTAAGATTGAAATATGAAGCTATTTTTACAAATCTAATTGATCTGATATTTACCTTCAAGTAAATTTTATAAGTTAATTTTGTATTTTCTGGTATAAAGTAAGTGATGATTTTTCTTGACTACAAGAGCTTAACTTTTTAATGTGTGTTCTAAATATTATTAAATCATGCATACCGTTGCTATCTTAGGTTTCTTCTCATTAGTAGTTGTATTTTTTTTTACAGGGAGGAATGATTTTGGTTTGAAACCTACCCCAAGAAAAAATAATTCTGAAAAACTTAATAAAGCGAGCGAATAAAATTTAATATTAAAGAATTTTTCTTTTTAAAGTAAAATAATCTTAGATTTTAAATCTCAAATGCATTTTGATATAAGTGAAGATGCCCAATTAGATGATGTATGGAAATTGATTTTAGAAAAGCTTGGGAATGATGCGAAAGAAATTTGTTCAAATTCTTCAAGTTTTTATACTACTCAAGATGGATTGGAATGCTCCTTGAGAAAAATAAATGGGGACTTGATTGGAATATGTTATCGAGAAAAAAATAGAAATAATGGGTTTCGTTGGACAATTAATAAACACAATTAATTATCCATAAAAGTTATAAGGGATTTGCGCCGGTAACAACCAAGCCATAGTAAATTATAATTCCCACTACTAGTAGGATCGCTAACGATCTTCCAATCATATTAGATTTGTATTTGATTCCATTTTACATTTTTGCTAAAAATCAATCAAATAAATTAAATAAGTTTATGAATTGATTACTTTTTGATGATTTTTTTATTTAAAAAATAACTAAAAATACCTATAGAAAAAATCATTAATGCACTGAAAATAAAGACTATTAGAAACTTTTCGTCAAGAGAAGGGAAATCCCCATTAATTATTTGCTTTAATGTGACATTTTGATCTTTTAATTCTCTTATGCCGCTACCAGTTGCGACAAAAGGTAAATCAGAAAGAATAACACTTAAAAATAATGCACCAAAAAATGTTTTCCATTTTAATTTTGTAAGTCCAACACCATAGCTAACAAAATCAAACCAGCCTGTCATTAGGCATCCAGTCAGCAAGAAAAAATTTCGTTCAAGATAATTTTTTGATAATAATTCAAACTTATTTAATAATCTTTTTGGCATGATTTTTTGAATTAATTTTCTTCCATAAAATCTTGATATGGAAAAACTTAAAGAACATGCTATTAAATCAGCAATAGAGCTAATTAATAATCCATTAACTAAACCAAATAAATACCCAGAAATTAATAAACAATATGTTCCTGGAAGTATTGGGATAATAATACTTATAAGTCTTAAAAGAATTATTACCAATATTCCCCATTCACTTGTAAGAGTCTGTACCACTTAATTTATTAGTAACTATAACAATATAAAAAATTAAAATCTTTTTTGAAAAATTATTAATTATAAAAACTTCTAAAAATTAAGAATTGTAGTTTTTTTAATCATTTAATTGAAGGATTTCAGGATCTTATAAATCATATAAAAAGTTATCTTTGATCATTTTTGTTATTTTTTGAATTATTATTTTCAGTAAAATGACTAGCAATTGCATTTAATATTGCTCCAATAAATGATCTTGGACAACCTAGTTTCTTAACTAATTTCTCAGATAAATATTTTATGTCTTACTGTGCTGGTTTAATGTCATCATTAATTTGTTCAATTGTAAGTTCAAATTATTACATTTATCAACATTTTACAATTTAAATAATTTAACGTAAAAAAGCTCTAAATCATTTTT
>CACNWD010000035.1 GCA_902624085.1 uncultured Prochlorococcus sp. | reverse complement strand
TTTAAAAAAATGTCTAATCAAAATAGAATTAGACTTATAGCAACTGAACCTATAAGAGGAAAAATTCTAGATAAGAATGGAGAAGTACTTGTAACTAGTAAGCTTGAATATTCACTATTAATAAAGCCTCAATTTGTTAGTCAAGCTATGTGGCAAAAATATAAATATAATCTCGCTAATTTGTTAAATCTTCAGATAGAGAAACTCGATTTGAAGTATGCTAATAGTGTTAAAAGAAAAAAATATTCAATTAATTTAGTTGATAATTTATCTGTAGAGCAGATCATAAAATTTAAAGAAAATGAGGATAATTTTTTAGGTATTGAGATCGTAAGAAAAGTAAAGCGAGATTATCCTTATAAAACACTTGGTGCGCATGCTCTTGGTTATACTTCAGCAATTACAAATTCAGAATATAAGATACTTTCAAAAAAAGGATATAGGCTTAATGACCTTATAGGCAGAACAGGAGTTGAGGCGGCTTATGAAAATTATCTAAGAGGTGAATGGGGGGGGGGAGATGATAGAAGTAAATGCTAATGGAAATGTTCAAAAGTCATTGGGCTTCAAGCCCTCTAAACAAGGGGAAGACGTTATTTTGACTATTGATCTTTCTTTGCAAAAAATCGCTGAAGAAGTTTTGCAAGATAAAAAAGGTGGGGCTGTCATAGTAATGGATCCAAGGGATGGAGCAATAAGGGCAATTGCTAGTAAACCTACTTTTGATTTAAATTTCTTTACAAAGGAGTTTAAGCCTGAGAAACAATATAATGATTTATTTTTTTCTGATTCAAAACCACTCTTTAATCGAGCATTAAACGCTTATGACCCAGGCAGTGTTTGGAAAGTTGTGACTGCTTTGGCTGGAATGGAAAGTGGTAAGTTTCCTCCTGATACACAACTTCAGACTTTACCATGCATTATTTACGGCAGCCAGTGCTTTAGGGAGCATAATGATGAAGGATTTGGTTCCATAGGTTATGAGGATGCTTTGCGAGTGTCTAGTAATACTTTTTTTTATCAGATTGGTTATGGAGTAGGAGTAGATGAAATTAATAGAATTTCAAAAATTTTAGGTTTTACTAAATTGTCAGGTATTGAAATTGGAGACCAAGAAGATCGAGGTTTGATAGCAAGTAGTGAATGGGCAAATAATGGACGAGGTTGGGGAAAGCCTGGGCAAACCCCATGGCTGCCTGAAGATATTGCGAGCATGTCAATTGGTCAATTCGTTGTTCAAACCACTCCAATCCAAATAGCAAGAGCATATGCAGTAATAGCTAATGGCGGATATTTAGTCACACCTTATTTATCAAAACTAGGGAAGGAAAATACATCTTATAAGCAACCGATAAAAGTAGATATTGATCCTAAACATTTACAGGTTATAAGTAATGGTTTATCTAAAGTTGTTCAGTCTGGGACTGGGGTATCTATAAATTATGGATCGTATAATTTTCCTCCCATCTCAGGAAAAACTGGTACGGCGGAAGATGCTTTGGGTGGACCTGATCACGCTTGGTTCGTATGTTTTGCTCCCTCCGAAAATAGCGAATTACTTGTAGTTGCATTTGCGGAAAATACTCCGGGAGGTGGTGCTGTTCATGCATTACCCATGGCAAAAAAAATTTTAGAAGAGTGGCATAAAATAAATAATTAAATTAATTACCTAAAGTGAGTCTATTCATTTGCATTAGTCTTTTAAGAATATCTTCAATAGTATTCTCATCAGCAGGTTTACTATAATTTGAAGATAAGTGTCTTCCGACGACTTGACTTCCTAAATGCGCTAATTGAATTCTTAGTGATGTAATTAACTCAATACCTGGACCTCCTGAAAAAGTTGCAATAGCTATTGGCTGCCCATTAAAAAGATTTCTAAAATCATCACCTGATATTGATAGCCATGCGATAAAATTTGAAAGTATTGGAGGGATAGAGCCGTTATATTCAGGCGCACAAATTATCCATTTTTCTGTTTCAAATAATTTATTCTTCAATGAAATAATTTCACTAGGTATTTCATTTTTAGAATGAATTCTTGGATTATATAAAGGAATATTCAATTCGGTAAGGTCCAAGATTTCAGATGTAATTTTTAGTTCTTTACTTTTTTCTAGGAATTTTTTGGAGAGTTCTAAATTTTTTCCATTACTTGATGAAATAATAATTAAGTTAGTTTTACTTGCCATTTTTGAATAATTAGGAATTAATAATTTGATCCACTTTTACGATGATGAACTGCTGTTAAATCATCTTTATTAAGGACATTGCCATAGTTTACCTCAGCATAAATTACCCAATGATCTCCACACTCCATTCTTTCTTTTACAGAAGCATCAAGCCATGCAAGGGAATCTGGAATTATTATTTGTCCATTAGGTGTCTCTTCTGTCTCCAAACCTGCAAACCTATCCTCCCCAGGAGCAAAAGGTTTAGCGAATCTTTTCATTGGTTCCTTTAAATTGTTAGAACTAAGTATATTGAGTGCGAACATATCTCCTATCTGCAAGAGAGATTCAACAGCTCTATCTTTTGCGACAGAAATACTTAAGCCAGGTGGAGAAAAGCTGGCTTGGCTCACCCATGAAGCTAACATTGCACTTTTAATATTATTTTCTCCTTTACCTTTAGAGGCTGTAAGTACGCATAAAGAACCAACTATTCTCCCTAGAGCTTGAAGTGTTGGATTAGTTTTACTTGATATCATCCCTGTATCAGATCGTCTATTTTTTTGTCTAGATTTTTTAAGAATATTTCTTCCAAAATGAGTTCCAATCTCTTCTATCTCTTTGATTTTAGGTTTGTTGGGACTAAATTTTACTCTAATTGGCTCGAAACTAAAATCAAAACCACCATCTTTTAATTTTGATTCGAGCATATCAATAGCTTCACCACTCCAGCCAAAACTTCCAAAAATGCCTATCGGCTTTTCTCTGTCTCCCTCAGATAAAATACTCCCTAGAGCACTTACTATTGGTGTAGGAGCATGTCCTCCTAATGTAGGTGAACCTAATAGATATCCATCAGCCTTTTTAATAGTTTGAATTAAATCATCATTGGATGAAAATTCGCAATTTATACTTTCAACTTCAACAGAAGTTGATGTAATACCCTTGGCAAGGGCGTCTCCAATGGAAGCAGTATTACCATATGCGCTCGCATAAATTAAAGCAACTTTAGGTCTATTTATACATAAATTTTCTCCCCAACGGATGTAATCATTTAAAAAGCTTTTCAAACTATATTCAATTGCAGGACCGTGAAGTGGTGCAATACATTTAATATCAAATTCAGATACTTTTTCAGTAAGAGAGGTGATTTGAGAAGACATAGGTGCCATTAAGCAATTGTAGAAATGCTTCCTATCTGATTCTGTGCTTATTCGGTTATTCTCAGACCAATATTCACTCGCGATATGACATGAAAATAATTTCTCACTAAAAAGGTACCCATCATTCTTTTCAAAAACTATTAAGCCGCCAGGCCATCGAGCAGTAGGCGCTGGGATTAATTGGAAAGTATTATTTTTAAATTGAAGGATGACTTCTTTTTTTATGACTTCTATATCTGACAAATACTAATGGAAATCCAGAATTAATTAGTAAGATATATTGGATATTTGGAGGAGTTTTTATTGCAGGATTAGTAGCAAGGTTAGGAATTTTATTTA
>CACNWD010000034.1 GCA_902624085.1 uncultured Prochlorococcus sp. | reverse complement strand
TTATTTCTGAATTATTAATGCTAGATAATTCAGGAATCCAAAATTTAATATATTTGCATAGGGGATCGAATTTTTTAGTTTGAGTATAAGGGTTGAAAATTCTTAATGGTTTAGGGTCCATTCCACTGCTAGCACTCCATTGCCAACCTCCATTATTAGCTGCAAGATCGCCATCAACTAAAAGTTCCATAAATTTTTCTTCTCCTAATTTCCAATTGCAAATAAGATCTTTAACTAAAAATGAAGCCACAATCATACGACATCTATTATGCATCCAACCACTTTGATTAAGCTGTCTCATCGAAGCATCAATTATTGGTACTCCAGTTTGTCCCTCAGACCAACGATTAAGCCATTCTTGATTATCGTTCCATGAAAAATTATTCCATTTCTTTCTATAGGGACCTTTCTCTAATTCTGGGTAATGAAATAAACAATGTTGATAAAATTCCCGCCAAGCAAGTTCTTTTTGCCATGTTTCAATTGATTGGATTTTTTTAGTATCTTCATTTATTGAATTTAAGAGTAGAGTCTTATCCCAAAGACTTCTTATACTAATTGTGCCAAATCTTAATGAGCCACTTAGATATGAGGTTCCATCTTCTGAAGGAAAATCTCTAGCTAATTGATATGAGGTGATTTTATTTGATGAAGTAAAACTTTCTAATAATTTTTCTGCCCCAATTTCACCAGGTCTACATGGGCATATTCCTATGCCTGAGAAATTAATATTTTGAAGAAATTCATCAAATATTGTTTTAGATTTTGCAACTAATTTACTCTCTATCAATTCATCATCTAAATCTTTTAATTTTTCAAATTTGAAAATCCTATCCTCCTCATTACCAAAATTTACTTTGTCTAAATGACCTTTGAATTTTTTAAAAAAAGGTCCATAGACCGTATATGGAGTGTTGCTTCCAGTCGAAATTTCTGCGGGATTAATTAATAAATGATCCCATAAATCGACAAACTCAATATTTGAGTTTTTCAAATCAGCTTTAATCTTCTTATCTCTTTGGATTTCATATGGTTCAATTGCTTTGTTCCAAAATATATATTTAGCATTTATTTTTTTTGCTATTAGAGGAATTAAATGTAGGGGTGAACCTTTTTCAAACAGTAATCTGCTACCTGCTTTCTCCCAGTTTTCATTTAATTCTTTAAGGCTTTCTCCTAAAAACCATGAACGTGATTTTGAGTTGAAATCATAAGGGTATGTTTCATCAAAAATGTAAATAGATGTTATTGCTTTTGATAAAGCAAATGCCCTCATTAAAGCTTTATTATCTTTAACTCTAAGATCTTTTCTGTGCCAAAAAAGAATTCTTGGATGTTCCATTAGATCTTTAAAAATTGTTTAGCTCTAAACCATGCCGTGATAGTTTTTGCATCTAAAATTTCTTCCCCACTAGCAATCAAGTTATCTAGTTCATCAGGAAAGAAAGTGAGTACTTCAATATCCTCATCTAAATCACCTTGTACATCATTATCTAATTTATGTAATTTGCGGGCTAGGAATAAATGAATTACCTCGTCTGAATATCCTGGAGCATTAACCAAAGTTCCTAATTTATCCCAATCCTCTGCTTTATAGCCAGCTTCTTCTTGAATCTCTCTTTTTATAGAATTGATTGGTGTTTCACCTGTTTCTAAAGTTCCTGCAGGAAACTCAAGTAAATATCTTGAAACAGCAAATCTATACTGACGAAGAATTATGACTTTATTTTCACTTGTTATTGGAACGGCTAATGCCGCGTTTGGGAACTTTATACTTCCATATTCACCTTCATGCCCATTTGGGAGTTCAATCCTATTTATCTCAAAGCTAAATTTTTTTGTTTTTAACTCAGATATCTTTTCTTTAAAAACAGGTTTTTTTATTAAATTTTTTTTCTGCATTTTCATAAATAAAATCACCCTAACAATTATTTTGCGCAAATGGAAATCAATTCAATACCCAATTTTTAACATTTAATTTTTCTATTTTCTGAGTAATACTTAATACCTCTGCTAAAGGAGAAATTACAAAATTACGATTTTTAAATCTTGGATGAGGAATCTTGAAATCATCATCATTAATATATAAATCGTCCCACCATAAAATATCTATATCAAGAGGTCTTGGAAGCCACCTATTTTCATTCGATAATTTATTTCTTCCAAATTCTTTTTCTAGATTTTGAAATTCTTTTAGGAGAAACCTTGCTTTTTCAATTGAAGGGGAAGGCAGTAAATCTCCTTGGACTAATAATAAGCAATTGATATAGTCAGGTTGTTTTTCATTAACACCCAATGGACTTGTTTGGTAAAGAGAAGACCAATTGAAAATTTCTTTAAATATATGGCTTTCTAAATTATTTGAACAATTTAAATTTATTAAATTATTAATTATTTTTTCAATCCTGAATTTTGATTGAATTAATGAATTAATAGGGTTACCAAATTTGCTATCAATATTTGATCCTAATGATAAACATAAGCCATTTTTGATATTAAGATTTGATAAATCCACTATAAATTGTAACTTTATTGGATAAATTCTATATCAGGGATTTAAAAATTGATTTTGGAATCAGATGTGAACTCTACAACAAATATCAAAGAGTTAATGAGTAAGAGAGATTCATCTAGTTCATTTCCACTTGCTGCAATAACAGGACATAATTTATTAAAGTTATCTCTATTATTGGCAGCGGTAGATCCAAGCTTAGGTGGTGTGATAATAGCAGGTGGGAGGGGAACTGGGAAGTCAGTATTAGCTAGAGGCTTGCATGCTTTAATTCCTCCAATTGAAATTCTTGATAGTGAAGCTACATTAAAAAATTTAAAACCTAATAAAGTCAATTTTAGACCTATCAGCAGAAATCTTGATCCATGGAAACCAGAAGAATGGGATGAAGGGCTATTAAAGTTATGCGAAAAAATTAATTTAAATGATGAAAATCAATTAAAAGAATCTATATCAACAAAAGTTATACCTGCTCCATTTGTTCAAGTTCCAATTGGGATTACAGAGGATCGAGTAGTTGGATCTATTGATGTTGCAACTTCCTTAAGTTCAGGTGAACAAGTTTTTCAGCCTGGGGTTTTAGCTGAAGCGCATAGAGGTATTTTATATATTGATGATATAAATTTGTTAGATGATGGAATAGTTAATTTAGTTCTTGAAGCTACTGGTAGGGAACAAAACTATGTTGAGAGAGATGGTCTAAGCCTTTCTCATCCATGTAAATCTCTATTAATTGCTACTTATAATCCTGAAGAAGGTATTTTAAGAGATCATGTTCTCGATAGATTTGCAATAGTACTTTCGGCTAATCAATCAATAGATAATAATCAAAGAGTTGAAATTACTAAATCTGTTTTGATGCATGCAGAGGATAATATCAAGTTTTCAGAAAAATGGTCTGAAGAAACGGAAAATTTATCAACACAGTTGATTTTAGCTAGGCAGTGGTTACCTGATGTGAGTATAAGTAAAGAGCAAATAAGCTATTTGGTAAAAGAGGCACTTAGAGGAGGTATCGAAGGTCATAGATCAGAATTATTCGCAGTTAAGGTTGCAAAAGCTAATGCAGCTTTAAGAGGGAGTGATTCTGTAAATACTGACGATCTTAAAGTGGCGGTTAGGCTAGTAATTATTCCAAGATCGCAACAGTTGCCTCCAGAAGATGATGATGAGATGCAGCCTCCTCCTCCTGAAGACCAAACTCCTCCTCCTCCTCCTCCTGAACAGAATCAGGAAGACTCTAATGATGAAGAATCTGATTCAAATGAAGATCATCAGGAAGAAGAATCAGAGGGTGATGAAGAATCTACACCAGATGTCCCTGAAGAATTTATTCTAGATCCTGAAGCATGCGCTGTAGATCCTGACTTACTGCTTTTCTCTTCTGCAAAATCTAAAGCATCAAATAGCGGAAATAGATCAGTAATATTAAGTCAATCTAGGGGTAGATATGTTAGACCTATAATTCCTAGAGGGAAATTAAATCGAATTGCTGTTGACGCAACTTTAAGGGCTGCGGCACCTTATCAAAAATCTAGAAGACTAAAAAATCCAAATAA
>CACNWD010000033.1 GCA_902624085.1 uncultured Prochlorococcus sp. | reverse complement strand
ATTAATAAGAATATCAATAGAGAATGGATCAGCTGTCCCAAAATCAACCCAACATCTTGCCCATAAATTTTGATATTCCAACTGTCCTAAATTATGCATTAATGAAGGCAGTGAGGATTTAGATAATTCGTTATCATAGGTCATCCAACTTAGTTCAGATCCCTCTTCATGAGTTTGCAGATTTTCTGAATTAAAACCTCCTAATCTTCCTAATACATACCAACTATCAAATAGACCATCAAGATAATTTTTCTCTGGCTGATTAGGTACTTCAAAAAACTTTATCCAAATCCAACAATTGAAAGGATCAACCTCTCTAAAACTAACATTCATTTTTAATATACTTTTTTGTATTATTAACTATTATATGTTTGTTATTCAAAGAAACAAAATTATAAATTCCTCCAGATAATGCTTGAACTTAAACATATCACCTATCAACCGCAAACAGGTAAAAAAAAAGTTCTTGATAATATTAATCTCAAAATTAATAACAATGAAATTTTATTGATAAGTGGAGAGAGTGGTTCTGGTAAAACAACTCTTTTAGAAATCATAAGTGGTTTGACGGATCCTCAAATAGGTCGAATACTTTGGAAAAATCAAATAATGAATGCTAGGAAAAGAAGATGGCTTTGTGGTTTAGTTTTTCAATTTCCAGAAAGATATTTTCTTGGAGCAACTATAGGCAAGGAATTAAAATTTGGATATAAATCTGTTAAAGAAATCAAAATAAAAAAAGTATTAAACAAAGTTGGCCTGTCTAAAATTAATTTAATTGCACCTCCAGAGAAATTAAGTGGTGGACAACAAAGAAGATTAGCAGTCGCAGTTCAACTACTAAGGGAGCCAAATATAATCCTTCTGGATGAACCAACTGCTGGACTTGATTGGTCAATGAAAAATGATGTTAAAGACTTAATACTAAGACTTAGCTCAGAGAATTCTATTATTGTTGTTACTCACGAACCTGAATTATTCCAAGAGTTAAAATCTAGGAAATTTTTACTGACTGAGGGTAAACTAAAAACATTAGGAGGATAAATATTGAAGGATAAGATTGTAAGAGCTACTGCTGCAAATGGTGGGATTAGATTAATTGCTGTAACGGTTACAGAATCCTTGAAGGAAGCAAAAGAAAGACATAAATTATCATTTCTAACTACAGCTATTCTTGGAAGATCATTTAGTGCTGCATTATTATTAGCAAGTTCTATGAAAATAATGCATGGTAGAGTTACTTTTAGAATCAGATCAGATGGACCTTTAAAAGGGTTATTAGTAGATGCGGGGAGAGATGGGAAAGTAAGAGGATATGTAGGCAACCCTGATTTAGAATTAGACCTTATCAAAAACAAAGATGGTAAATTTAATTTTAATTTCAAAGAAGCAGTTGGGACAGGCTATCTTAATGTTATAAGAGATAATGGCACAGGAGATCCTTTTACAAGCACAGTAGAATTGATAAATGGAACAATTGCAGAAGACTTAGCCTCATATTTGCTTCATTCAGAACAAACCCCATCAGTTGTTTTCATTGGAGAGAAGTTTCAAAAAAGTGATGTAATTTGTAGTGGCGGATTATTAGCTCAAGTTCTCCCAAAAAAAGAAACGGACCCTCTACTTATTTCTTTACTAGAGGAAAGATGCAGAGAGATGAAATCATTTAGTGAGGAACTTCATGGAACTAACAATTTGTTATCAGTAATAAAAAAAATCTTTCCGGATATCGATGATTTATCAATAAGTGAAAATGCTCGATCCCAACAAATTGTATTTAAATGTAGATGTTCAAGAGAAAGAAGTCTTGGGGCAATGAAGATGTTAGATAAAAAAGAGCTTAGGGATATTCTTGAAAAAGATAAGAAGGCAGAATTAGTATGCGAATTCTGCAAAGAAAAATATATAATAAATTTTGATGAAATTAAAGCTATGGTTGATAGTTAAATTACAGAAAAATGATACCTAACCATAAAATAAGCATTGCAGGTAGACTTTGAATCTTTTCAACTGAGATAGAGCTATTAGATACCTCTTGTATAAGTGAATTTGTTTCTATTAAACCACCAAAAATAATTCCTAAAGAGAGGAATGCAATACTCCATCCAAATGAATTAAAAAACTTTTTTCCAGATCTAAGTTGGGAATAAATGAGAATTAAAGTTGATATTGATAAAAGAAGCCTATTATATGAATCTGGACTTATAAAAAGAATAATAATGAATAATAGTCCAATCGCTAATTTAGATGAAAATTGATCATAGGATCCTGAAGATATATTTGAAAGACTGAATTTTTGAGAATTATTCGAACTATTTTTAGTTAAATTTTTAATTTTTGATAAAAGTGGGAATTGACTATTGATTGTTTTAATATTTTGATTTTCTTTTAATGATGCATTTTGTGCATCAAAACTTATACTTCCAGATTGTCTCGCTTTTAGACTACCCATAAGCAATTGATCATATGATGATTCTATTTTTGCTTTAGCTATTAAATCATCACCAGCTTCCTTAACTTTTTCATCTCTCGCCTTTTGAATATCCTCAAAACTTGCACCTTGATTAACACCTAAAACTTCAAAAGGTGTTTTTTCTGGTTTGTTACTATTTTGATTGATGTCCAAAATTCTTTTTAAATATTTATAAGCCTAACTAATTTTAGTATCCATTTGAGAATTTATAAATCAATTGGTTGTACACCACTCACAACTGGTGCAACTTTGCTCAAATTTAATTTTGGATAGTCTTCGATTATCTGATTAAGATTCCATTCATTTTTAAAAAGGATAACCGGTCGATTCCAGCAGTCCTTAACAATCTTACAATTAAAAATTCTTCCTATTTCATCTAAAGCCATCCAGCCATCAGTTACCCATCTTGCCAATTGAAATGCCATTGTTTCTAGGTTTGAATCCACACCATATTCATTCTTTAACCTGTGTTTGACTACATCTAATTGTAATTGGCCCACGGCAGCGAGAATCGGATCTCTTTTACTTTCATCTACATCATAAAGAATTTGGACAGCGCCTTCTTCTCTCAATTCATTTACGCCTTTTCTAAAGTTTTTAAAAGCTGAT
This sequence comes from uncultured Prochlorococcus sp., assembly GCA_902624085.1. Classification (GTDB taxonomy): domain Bacteria; phylum Cyanobacteriota; class Cyanobacteriia; order PCC-6307; family Cyanobiaceae; genus Prochlorococcus_A. Next base: position 1,463 of record CACNWD010000033.1, on the reverse strand, counting down.
GGATTTGGGTTCCTTAACCAACTAAATATCTCAGGGCTGAAGCATGGTATACCCTCATATACTAAATGAGAACCTGTATATAAAGTATCTCCAATCGAAAACATTCCAGGATTATTTAAACCAATTACATCTCCCGCATAGGCATCATCAACAACTTCTCTATCTTGTCCAAATATCTTTTGTGGACGAGACAATCGAATAACTTTTCCAGTCCTTGAATGCTTGACTGACATATCTTTTTCAAATCTTCCACTACATACCCTAATAAAAGCGACTCTATCTCTATGTTTTGGATCCATATTTGCTTGAAGTTTAAAAACGAATCCACTAAATTTATTTTTCGTAGGTTCAATCTCTCCCTGGTTACTGCTTCTCGAAGAGGGTTTCTTAGCTAAATTTAAAAAACTATCAAGAAATGGTCTCACTCCAAAGTTAGTCATGGCAGAACCAAAGAATACTGGCGTCAAATCACCTCTAAAGACCTTATCTTTTTCATATTTTGCACCGGCTTCATCTAGTAACTCAAGCTCTTCAAGAGTATTGTTTAATAATTCTTCTTCTATATAATTTGTAAGATTTTTATCGTTTAAACTTATCCTCTTTTCTTGAGATTGCGCCCCTCTTGTAGCTTTATCAAATAATATAACCTCTTCATTAACTCTATCGACTACACCTCTAAATTGATCACCACTACCAATAGGCCAATTAATAGGAAGTGTTACTAACTTGAGTTCAGATTCAATCTCATCTAAAAGAGATAAAGGGTCTCTACCCGGTCGATCCATCTTATTTATAAATGTAAAAATTGGTATCTTTCTGAGCTTGCAGACTTCAAATAACTTTCTTGTTTGAGGTTCTAAACCTTTTGCTGCATCCTCAAGCATAACTGCATTATCTGCAGCAGACAAAGTTCTGTATGTATCCTCAGAAAAATCTTGATGCCCTGGAGTATCTAATAAATTTACAACTGACTGATCATATTCGAATTGTAATACTGTTGAAGTTATTGAGATACCTCTTTGCTTTTCAATTTCCATCCAATCAGAAGTAGCTTTTCTTTGATTGCCTCTAGCTTTAACTGCTCCTGCTTGTTGTATCGCGCCACCGTACAAGAGTAATTTTTCTGTAAGAGTTGTTTTACCAGCATCAGGATGCGAAATTATTGCAAAGTTTCTCCTTTTATTTACTTCATTGTAAATATTATCTAAATTTAAATTTTTATCGTTTGTAGTCATCAAAATAGCTAAATACCACTAAGATTTTATTTATAATTTAAACCTTACCATATACAATTAAATACTCTTTTGTTTCTTCAATGACATTCATTGAGTTAAGATTTAATTCTAATATTTTTTCCTGAACTTCATTTTTTCTGTAAGATGCTTTTAAAGAGGCATAATAATCATTTGAAAGAATACTACTGAATTTTTGAGAGCATTTATCTTTTAATTTTAAAGCCGTTT
>CACNWD010000032.1 GCA_902624085.1 uncultured Prochlorococcus sp. | reverse complement strand
AGAAATAAAAGATTCTTATTTATATGAAAAAGATAGATTTAAGAAATTAACAGAAAGATTTGATAATTTATTATCACATCAAGGTCAGCAAAGATTTATGAAGGATCAAGATCAAATGATATCTCGTGACGTTATGAGAGTAATATGGCGTTAATGCAATTAAAAATCTTTAATTTGCATTATCGAAAGTGTTAGTGAGGCTTATTGCTCGTGGAAATGTTGAAACAAGGAGTTGTTCTTATTACGGGAACTACATCTGGAGTGGGATTAAATACCCTTAAACCCTTAATTACTTCTGGTTGGAAGGTCGTTGCGATTAATCGTTCAAATAAAAGAGCTCTCGATGCAGCCTCAATCTTTTTAAGTCGAGATGATTTAAATAAAATTAGTTTTATTGAAATTGATTTGTCAGATTTAAATAAAGTTAGGGAAGGTGCCCAAGAAATTTCCACAAAATTTAAAGATGCGTTGAAAATACTTATTTGTAATGCGGCTGTCTATAAACCACGTTTGAGGAGACCAGAGAGATCTGTTCAGGGTTTTGAATATTCAATGGCAGTTAATCATTTTGGTCACTTTTTATTAATTAATCTTTTAATTAACGATTTAATTAACTCTGATAAAGATATTAATTTGAATGGAAAGAATATTTCATTTACTTCCAGAATCACCATTTTGGGAACTGTGACCGCAAATTACATTGAATTAGGAGGGAAAATTCCCATTCCAGCACCAGCTGATTTAGGAGATTTAGCTGGTTTTGAACAAGGCTTTCTCTCTCCTATAAGTATGGCAAATGGAAAAAAATTTAAACCTGGGAAAGCTTATAAAGATAGTAAGTTATGCAATATGATAACTGTTCAAGAATTAGCAAAAAGATATCCTCCTGAAAAAATTATATGTAATTCACTTTATCCAGGTTGTGTTGCTAATAGTAAGTTGTTTAGAAATACTCCTTGGATATTTAGATTACTATTTCCACTATTTCAGAAATACATTACCAGAGGATATGTCACCGAAAAATTAGCTGGTCAAAGAGTTGCTTCAGTTGCAACAGATAGTGATCTATTTCAATCCGGAGTTCATTGGAGTTGGGGAAACAGACAAAAATTAGTTGGGAAAGTATTTTCTCAGAAACTTTCAAAAAGAATAATTGATAGTCAACTTTCACAGAAGACTTGGGATTTATCTATGCAATTGGTTGGTTTAAAATAATATTAAGAATTTAACTTAATCGAATCCTAATAAGTCAAAGAGATCTCTATCTTTTAGAGGATTGCCATCTAGAGGCTCTACATTCTCTAACATATTTCTAGCAAGAGATAAATATTCATTTTGAACTTCAATAACATCTTCAGTTCGTTCCATTTCAAAAATAGTACATTTTTTTAGTCTTGATCTTCTAATCGCATCAACATCTTTGAAATGAGCCATTATTTTTAATCCTGCCTCCTTATTGAATTTATCTATTTGATCTGTATCTTTGGATCTATTTGCAACAACTCCTCCTAATCTAACTTTATAGTTTTTTGCTTTTGCCTTAATTGCTGAAACTATTCGATTCATTGCAAAAATTGAGTCAAAATCATTTGCAGTTACTATTAAACAATAGTTAGCATGTTGGAGGGGAGCAGCGAATCCTCCACATACAACATCACCTAAAACATCAAAAATAACTACATCGGTGTCTTCTAGAAGGTGATGTTCTTTTAAAAGCTTTACTGTTTGACCGGTCACATATCCTCCACATCCTGTTCCTGCTGGTGGTCCTCCACTTTCAACACACATCACCCCATTAAAGCCTTCAAACATAAAATCATCTGGCCTAAGCTCTTCACTATGAAAATCTACCTCTTCTAAAATATCTATGACAGTAGGAACCATCGAATGTGTCAAAGTGAAAGTACTATCGTGTTTTGGATCGCAACCAATTTGCAAAACTTTCTTACCTAATTTTGAGAACGCGGCAGAGAGATTTGAAGATGTTGTAGATTTTCCAATTCCTCCTTTTCCATAAACAGCTATTACAAGCGCTCCTTCTTCTATCTTAACTTTTGGATCTTGCTTGACTTGAACACTTCCTTCTCCATCAAGGGGTTTATTTATTGTACTTGTCATTAAAGCTTAAATAATCACATTTATATTTATTCTTGCAGGGAAAATGCCACCTTGGATATATTTATCAATAAATATTTATTTATTAACAATAAATAAGCAAATTCGAGACTGCAAAAGAGCATTACGAAGTAATTCTTTATACTTTAAGTGTAAATACTCATGTTTTGGTTTCATAAATTATGTAATCTCAGCTGAAAAATGCTTTTGCATCATAGAGCGTTTCATCGCTAATTTCTGCAAGCCCTTTCGATAAGGCATATTTTTCAGTATTTGTTTTTACCTTACCTCGGACAAAAAATGGAACTTTCGTTAATTCTGCTTTTCCCGAGTCCGTCCAAATTATTTCACTAACCCCTGACTCGATATGTTCTGTTTTATTTTTATCCTCATGATTTTGAGAATTAACTGCAGTGTGTCCCAAATGACTTTGGTGGCCATCAACAAATTCAAAGTCATGTTTAAACATATCAATTAAATGTTCCTCCAATCCCATCATTAATGGATGTACCCAGTCATCAAAAATTACATTTGCGCCTTCCCATCCCATTTGAGGGCTATATCTTGCTGGAACATCTTGGACATGCATAGGTGTACTTATAACTGCGCATGGTATACCAAGTCTTTTGGCACTATGTCTTTCCATTTGTGTTCCTAAAACCAGTTCAGGAGATGTATTTTTGATTGCATCTTCAACTTCAAGGTAATTATTTGTTATGAGTGCTTCTAAATCTAAATCTTTCGCGATTCCTCTAACTTTTCTTGCCATTTCTCTGCTATAGGTCCCTAATCCTACTACCTCAAAACCAAGCTCCTCTTTGGCTATTTTCGCTGCTGAAATTGCGTGAGTTCCATCCCCAAAAATAAAAACCCTTTTGCCTGTTAAATAATTAGAATCAACTGACTTTGAATACCATGGAAGTTTTGATTTGTTTTCTAACTCTTCTTTATTTGTTAGTGGAAGATCTAATTTATTATGTACTTCATTAATGAAATTAATTGTATTCTCAATTCCTATTGGGATAGTAGTGGTATATTCCATTCCAAAATTTCGCTTAAGCCACTCACATGAAGCTTCTGCAATTTCAAGATATAAACAGATATTTAAGTCTGCGTCTATTAATCTTTTGATATCATCTGGACTTGAATTAAGAGGAGAAACTACATTTGTATCTATACCTTGCTCCGAAAGGATTCTTTGAATTTCTATTACATCATCTCTACATCTAAATCCAAGAAGGGTTGGCCCTAATAAATTCACTTTTGGTCTTCGACCCAGTTCCTTCCACCTCTGTGGACTTATTTTGCTTTTTTCATTAGCAGCCTCTTTTAGTAAAGTTCTGATTAATTGATAAAAAGTTTCTGAAGCACCCCAATTCTCTTTTTTACTGTAGGCGGGTAATTCTAAGTTGACAATTGGAATATCAAATCCCATCCCTTTTGCTAGGGCTCCTGGTTGATCTTGTATTAATTCTGCCGTACAACTTTCACCCACCAAAAGTGCTTTTGGTTTAAATCGCTCCACAGACTCTGAAATATTTCTTTTAACTAATTCCGCAGTATCACCACCTAAGTCTCTTGCCTGAAAAGTTGTATAAGTTACTGGAGGTCTTTTACCTCTTCTTTCTATCATAGTAAAAAGTAGATCGGCATAAGTATCTCCTTGCGGAGCATGAAGTATATAGTGTAAATCTTTCATTGAAGATGCAATACGCATAGCACCCACATGAGGTGGGCCTTCATATGTCCAAAGAGTTAATTCCATAATTTTGTTATTTGTGAGTAGCTAAAGTTTTTGTTGTAAGTATTTGATTTCTCTTTAAGGGCCTAGAAAATAAGCCTGCTAAATCCGCAGCCTGATCAATACCATGAATAGGACTAAATACCATTTCAATGGACCATTTTGTATGAATGCCCTCTGCCTCCAAAGGATTAGCTAATCCCATCCCGCAGACAACTAAATCAGGCTGAGATTCCCTTACACGATCTAATTGATTCTCTACATGTTGACCCTCTACTATTTTTGTATTCTCAGGTAATAGATTTAGTTCTTCTTCCATTAATTCTTTGTTTAAGTAGGGAGTGCCAACTTCAATTAGATTCATTTCGCACTCATTGTGTAAAAACCTTGCTAATGATATTTCAAGTTGCGATTCCGGTAAAAGAAATAAATTCTTACCTTTTAAAATCTTTTTATGTGATTCCATTGCTTGCCTTGCTCTATTTGCTAGGGGGGCAATTACCTCGTGAACTTTGAGTGTTGGAATTTTAAATGCTTCAGCAGCTGCTAATAACCATTTAGTACTTCCCTCAATGCCGAGTGGAAAAGGGGCATATAGTATCTCACAGCCTCGATGTTGTAAATCTCTTACAGTATCACTTAAATAAGGTTGAGTTAATAAGACTTTCGTATTAATTCCAATTTTTGGTAAATCTGTTGATTGCCTTGGTGGAAAACTTTCAACACTGTTTATCCCTATACTTTTGAAAATTTTCTTAAATCTATCTTCTACATTATTGGCGATAGTCCCAACTATTAATAATTTTTCTTCATCTGTTGATTCCATCAATGGTATTAAAGCCTTAAGTGCTCCATCTTCACCTTGAGTAAATGTTGTTTCTATACCACTTCCTGAGTAGTTTAAAAATTGCACTCGACCTAAAAATCTTTTGTTTAATTTCTCGGCAACTGTTGCTAAATCAAGCTTAATTACTTCGCTAGGGCAAGAACCTACAAGAAAAAGAGTTTTTATCTCTGGTCTTCTCGCTATCAGATCGTTAACAACCTTATCAAGCTCTTCATGCGCATCTGCAAGACCAGCTAAATCTTTTTCTTCCAATATGGCTGTTCCAAATCTTGGTTCAGCAAAAATCATTACTCCCGCAGCACTTTGGATTAAATGAGCACATGTTCTTGAACCAACTACAAG
>CACNWD010000031.1 GCA_902624085.1 uncultured Prochlorococcus sp. | reverse complement strand
AATAAGAACCAAATATAATAAGAGTTAAAAGAGGGATAATAGTAGTAAGACTTGTAAATAAAGTTCTTCTTAAAGATTCATTTACTGAAATTTCAATAACTTGATTAAAGCTTAAACTATCCTTCGATTTTCTATTCTCTCTTATTCTGTCAAAAATGACTACAGTATCATTCACTGAATAACCAGCAATCGTTAGTAAAGCTACTGCAAATAAACTATTTACTTCTACAGAGAAAATTATCCCAAGCCATGAAAAAATACCGAAAACGATAAGCAAATCATGAAATAATGCAGATAAAGCCAAAAGAGAAAATTTCTTATCAAATCTGATAGATATATAAAAGGAGATTGAGATAAGAGAAAGTAATAATGATATTCCTCCATTAATTAATAAATCTCTTCCTAATTTGGGGCCTATAGATCTAGAAATTTTGCTATCAAAATTTATAGGCCCTGCAATTTCATTAATATCATTAATAAGTTTCTCTGAACTATCAATACTAAGAAAAGGAGTTCTTATAGATATCAAACTATTATCATTTTGTATTTGAAATCTAATATTATTAACTAAATTATTTTCTTTATTAATTATTCTTAAATCCCTAATTAATTTATCTGAAGTAATAGTACTACAGTCAATATTACATATTCTTTCTAACCTTATTTCATTACCACCTACATAATCCATACCTAAATTAATTGGTTTTTTTATTGATGGATAAAATGTAGAAACAATAATACCAATTAAACTAAATGCTATTAAAAATATTGAAAGAGACCAAACTTTCTTTCTAATCTGAAGTAAAGGAATCGAAATAAGTTTCATGATTTATGTATTAGATTTGCAGAGGAAGAATTAGTAAGGTCTTTTAAATATAAATTTTTCTTTCTCATAAATTGATAGCTAGTAAGAAATCTAAGAAAAGTTTTAGAGCAGTTTAATGAAGTGAATAAACTTATCAGCACACCTAGTCCTAAAGTTGCAGCAAATCCTTTTACAAAGCTAGTGCCAATTATAAATAGAACTAGACAACTAATTAACGTTGTCACATGACCATCTAAAATTGACGAATTTGCTCGTCTAAATCCCTCATCTATAGATCTAATTAAAGTATTCCCTAAATTTAATTCATCTCTTACCCTTTCAAATATTAAGATATTTGCATCAACCGCCATACCTATACTTAATATTAAACCAGCGATACCTGGTAGAGTAATAGTCACTGGTATTAGGGCATAGAAAGCAAGATTAAAAAGACCATAAGTTAAAAGAGAAGCAACTGATATTAAACCAAGAATTCTATAATTAATAATCATAAATAACCCTACAAATATTAAACCAAGGATTGCAGCATAAAAACTTTTAATTATATTTCTATTACCAAGTAATGGACCTATTGTATTTGTTTCAATAATTTGTACAGGTAATGGTAATGCTCCTCCTCTTAATTGGACTTCTAATTCTCTTGCTTCCTCTGCATTAAAATTACCACTTATAGTTGCAGAACCTCCTGTAATCCCGGTTTTTGAAAATTGATTACCAACACTTGCTTCACTTATTGATTCACCATCTAAGACAATTGATAAAAGTCTTTGTGAACCAGCAATTGATTTAGTTATTTCAGCAAATTTATCTCCTCCTTCACTTGAAAAGGATAGTAACACTTCCCAATTATTATTTGTTTGTTCTTGCCTTCTTCCAGCACTAATAAGATCTTTTCCTGTTAAGTTTGTTTTAACAAATAAGTTAGCTATTTTACTATTAATGAACTTCCTTGTCTCATTTAGTTTTAAAAATAATTCTGATTTATTTGATTTATAATTTAATGATTCTTCTATTTCACCTAAAGAGTTCTCTAATTTATCTTTTAAGTTTTTATCAATGCTTCTCTTATTTAAATCATTAAAAGAATCAATAAGGTTATTAATTTGCAATCTTTGGAATTGTAACTTCTTTAAGTCATTAAAGCTATCTGGAGATTGAGTTCTAAACTCTAATAATGCTGTTTTTCCAATAACTCTTGATGCTGCGAGCGGATCTTGTTCCCCTGGGAGTTCAAGTACTAACTGATTAGAACCTAAAGTTTGTAAATTAGATTCAGAAACACCAAGATTATTAACTCTTTTATCTAAAACTGCTTTGACCGAATCAAGTTCATCTCTATTAATATTCCCATCTTCTTTTATCAATTCAAGTGTTAATTGAGATCCACCTCTTAAATCAAGGCCTAACTGAAATGGATAGTTAACTAGTAAATAAATTGAAAAAGCAACTAGAAAGATTATAAAAAAAAGCCAACTTTGCCTTTTCTTCATTTTTCAAATACTCCCTTTAACTATTTGTTTAACTTTTTCTACAATCTGATGAGGTTGAATAATAGTCAAATTTTCTAAATTACCATTATATGGCGTAGGGATATCCTGACTAGATAACCTAACAGGTCTGCAATCTAAATCATCAAAGCATTCCTCAGTTATTAATGAAATCAATTCTGCAGCAATACCTCCTGTTTTCATACATTCTTCAACGATAAGGACCTTACTAGTCTTTTTAATAGATTTAGAAATTGTTTTCATATCAAAGGGTTTTAAACTTATTAAATCAATAAGTTCAACATTAATATTGCTACCTTCAAGTTGCTCAATTGCTTTTAAACAATGATGTCTCATACGAGAGTAGGTAAGAATAGTTATATCATTGCCTTCTTTAACCAGATCAGCTTGATCTAAAGCACAAATATAATCTCCAGAAGGCAATTCTTCAGACAAATTGTAGAGTAAAACATGTTCAAAGAATAAGACTGGATTATCATCTCTAATAGCGGCCTTCATCAACCCCTTAGCATTAGTAGGAGTACTGCAGGCAACTATCTTAATGCCAGGAACAGCATGAAAATAAGCTTCTAATCTTTGACTATGTTCTGCTCCAAGTTGCCTTCCTACTCCTCCTGGTCCTCTAACAACAGCAGGTATTTTATAGTTGCCACCACTTGTATATCTAAGCATACCCATATTGTTTGATATCTGATTAAAAGCAAGCAGTAAAAAACCCATATTCATTCCTTCAATTATTGGCCTTAAGCCAGTCATCGCAGCACCAACCGCCATTCCAGTAAAACTATTTTCTGCGATGGGCGTATCTAAAACTCTATATTCACCATATTTCTCATAAAGATCTTTTGTTACTTTGTACGAACCTCCATAATGACCTACATCTTCGCCCATTACACAAACGCTACGATCATTAGCCATCTCTTCGTCAATAGCTTCTTTTAAAGCATTAAATAATAAAGTACTAGCCACAATAAGATTTTCCTAAATATTCCTATATATAAATTTATACCATCAAGGCTCTATTTATCCCCCTTCAGCAAAAGTAATAAGTAGTAATATTGATAAAATCATGCCAGGAGATAACAAAAGTATTAAAGTTCCTAGATCATGTAGTGACATTTAAAATGTTTTTTTTAACATTATAAATAATCTATTGTTTTTTCAAGAAAAAACTTCGAATTAATACAATAAATAAACCTAAACCAATAAATCCAAAAGAAAAAGTAGCCAAAAAAGATAATCCTATTATTAATGTATTCAAGCTAGAAGAAATATTTTGAACAATTTCAGAATTGTTGGTTGGTTTGTGATTTGAGAAATAAATCGTTATTGCAATACTAATCTTATAAAAAACAATAAATAGAATAAAGCTAGTAATAGAACCAGTAAGAAAACTTAAAGGGCCCTTTTCTGGATTATTTACAATCTCCGTATTTTGTTTTTTATTATTGACTTTTTCCATCATTTATAAAATATTAATTCCCTTACTTTGGAATTCACATAACCAACTATCATAACCATAACTTAAAAATAAATTCTTATTTTTCTCATATACTTTTTTAGCGACTTCATTATTTTCAAATAAGCCGTAACAACTTGGGCCTGAACCACTCATAGAGAAACATATACATTCTTCTATTTGCGAAAATAAAGTTAAGGCATCAGAGACTGATTTGTTTTCATTTTGCACTATTTTTTGAAGATCATTTCTTATTTGTATTCTTCGATTTAAGAAATTATCATACTTAAAATCTATAGATCTTAAGTTATTCCTCTTGTATTCATATTCCATCTCAGTATTAAGATAAGTTCCTTGAAATTTATCACAATATTTTTTGTAAATTTCAGAAGTTGATAAGGAAACTTTTGGATTTTTTAAAATTATTACGAAAAATCTTGAATCAAATCTATATTTTTCTAAGATTTCTCCTCTACCAAAACAATATTGACTGCCTCCTTCTAGGAAAAATGGAACATCAGATCCTAATTTTAATGCAAATTTAGCAAGTGTAGATTGATCTAAATTCAGTCCCCATAATTTATTTAATCCGATCAAAGTTGCAGCAGCATTACTTGATCCACCTGCCAAACCAGCTCCAATAGGAATATTTTTATTTAAAAAAATATTTGCACCTAAACTCCTATCTGGTTGATAACTTCTTAGGATATTTGCTGTTTTAATAATCAAATTATCATCTTTTAAATCAAGTTCAGTATTATTTGAACTTAAATTTATACTCCCACTAGCATTAAGTTCAATTTCTAAATAATCTTCAAGATTGATACTTTGCATTAACATTGCGAGCTCATGATATCCATCTGTTCTCTTACCTAAAACTTCTAAATGAAGATTTATTTTAGCTGGAGATACTACAGTTATTTTACTATTCTTAAATTCCACAGTTATTACTAGTTCAATTATTTATAGTAGTACAAAGTTTGGCTAATTTAATCCATTTTTCTATGGAAATATCTTGAGGCCTCAAATTAAAGTTTATTTCTGATTGTTTTTCTAAATTTGAAATATTTTCTTTTGAGAAAACGGAACATAAAGTATTTCTAAGTTTTTTTCTTCTAGCATTAAATGTAATTTTAAGAAGATTTTCTATAGTTTTTTCAGTTTCAAGATCTAATCTTGAACTCAGGGAAAAGGGAGTAAAAGAAATTAATGATGAATATACTCTTGGGGGTGGGTTAAAAGATGAAGGATGAATATCACATATTTTTTTGACCCCTGAAAGAAGTTTTATCCTCGTACTAAGGGCACCATTATTACTATTACCTTCTTTAGCAATTATTCTATCTACAACATCTTTTTGCATTAAAAATATTATTTTTTTTAAATTATATTTTGGCAACTTACCTAATCTTCCTATAAATAAATCTAATATTGGACCAGTAATATTGTAGGGAATATTTGCTATTACTTTTGTAAATTGCATACTATTTTTTAGATTTATTGAGAGAATATCTCCTTGTTCTAATGAAAAATTATCTTTTTTAGAAAACTTATTTTCTAAAAATTTTATTAGATCCATATCTAACTCAACTGCATGTAACCTTTTTATATTTGAATCTAATAATCTCGAAGTAAGAGCACCTTTTCCTGGACCTATCTCTAAAATAAAATCTTTTTCATTAAGATCTGCATTTTTTTTTATTTTTTCTAATATTTCATCATTTAT
>CACNWD010000030.1 GCA_902624085.1 uncultured Prochlorococcus sp. | reverse complement strand
ATAGTTTTGGGAACGAATATTTTAACTATCGACGGTAGGGTGACCTGAAAGCTTATTATTGTAAGTATCTTTTCAGATAAACCCAGTCTGTAATTAAGATCAATTAACTTTTGAGGTTTTAGATGACCATCAGCCCACCAGAAAGTGGAGAAAAAAACAAAAAAATCTTGGCTGAGCCAGTAAAGGCTGATCCAAGACCAATTGATTTTGGGAAATTAGATAAACCTGGTTTCTGGTCCAGTAAATTATCTAAAGGTCCTAAGTCAACTACATGGATTTGGAATTTGCATGCAGATGCGCATGATTTTGATATCCATTCAGGAGATGCTGAGGAAGCTACAAGAAAAATATTTTCAGCTCATTTTGGACATCTTGCTGTAATTTTCATATGGATGAGTGCAGCATTTTTCCATGGAGCAAGATTTTCTAATTACACTGGGTGGCTTGCAGACCCAACTCATGTCAAGCCTGGTGCTCAACAAGTTTGGGCAATAGTTGGGCAGGAAATGTTGAATGGAGATTTAGGAGCAAATTATAACGGTATTCAAATAAGTTCTGGCATTTTTCAAATGTGGAGGGCATGGGGGATTACCAACGAAACTGAATTAATGGCATTAGCTATCGGAGCTGTTGTAATGGCAGCTTTAATGCTACATGCAGGTATCTTTCATTACCACAAAGCGGCTCCAAAGATGGAGTGGTTCCAAGATGTGGAATCAATGATGAATCATCACCTTGCTGGTTTACTGGGACTAGGTTCACTTGCCTGGGCAGGACATTGTATTCATATTGGAGCTCCAACTGCTGCATTGCTAGATGCAATAGATGCTGGTAAGCCGTTAGTTATAAATGGGACTGCAATTGCATCAATAGCTGACATGCCAATGCCTCATGAATTATGTAATCCAGCTGTAGTTAGTCAAATCTTCCCTGGTTTAGCAGCAAGATCTGCTGAAAACTTTTTCACTGGTAATTGGTGGGCATATTCTGATTTTCTTACTTTTAAAGGAGGATTAAACCCTGTAACAGGAAGTCTCTGGATGACAGATATTTCACATCATCATCTAGCCATTGCTGTAATGTTCATAATAGCTGGTCACATGTATAGGACTAATTATGGCATCGGCCACAGTATGAAGGAAATTATGGACTCACAACAGGGAGATCCACTATTATTTCCAGCACCTAAAGGTCATCAGGGTTTATTTGAATTTATGGCAGAAAGTAGACATGCTCAATTATCTGTAAACCTTGCAATGCTCGGATCATTATCAATAATTATTTCTCATCATATGTATGCGATGCCTCCATACCCATACATGGCTATTGATTATATGACTGTTTTAGGATGTTTTACTCATCATATGTGGATTGGTGCTTTATTCATTGTTGGAGCAGGGGCTCATGCCGCTATTGCTATGGTCCGAGATTATGATCCTGCTAAAAATATTGATAATGTACTCGATAGAGTATTAAAGGCTCGAGATGCAATTATTAGTCACTTAAACTGGGCATGCATGTTTCTAGGCTTTCACAGTTTTGGCTTATACGTACACAACGATACGATGAGAGCATTAGGTAGACCTGATGATATGTTTAGTGATAAGGCAATTTCTTTACAGCCTGTATTTGCTCAGTGGGTACAAAATATTCAATCTTCAGGTATAGGAACAACACTTCTAACGGGTAATGGTGTAAGTCAAGTTTTCAATGGAGATACATTGACTATTGGAGGTAAAGTTGCAATGACAGGTATACCTCTTGGCACAGCAGACTTTATGATTCATCATATTCATGCTTTCCAAATACATGTTTGTGTACTAATCCTATTGAAAGGGGTACTTTATTCAAGAAACTCTAGATTAATTCCTGATAAAGCTTCCTTAGGATTTAGATTCCCTTGTGACGGTCCAGGTAGAGGAGGTACATGTCAGGTATCTGCATGGGATCACGTTTTCCTAGGACTATTTTGGATGTATAACTGTATTTCTATAGTTATATTCCATTTCTCCTGGAAAATGCAAAGTGATGTTTGGGGTTTAACAGGAGGCAACTTTGCACAAAGCTCAATCACTGTTAATGGTTGGTTACGTGATTTCCTTTGGGCACAAGCTTCTCAAGTTTTAACTAGCTATGGTCAAGCTATTAGTATGTATGGCTTAATGTTTCTTGGAGCACACTTTATATGGGCATTTAGTTTAATGTTCTTATTCAGTGGTAGAGGATACTGGCAAGAACTTTTTGAATCAATATTATGGGCTCACAATAAGCTTAAAGTTGCTCCAGTTATTCAACCAAGAGCTTTATCTATTACTCAGGGTAGAGCTGTTGGAGTAACTCACTTCCTTGTTGGAGGTATCGCAACAACTTGGGCCTTTTTCCACGCTCGCCTTTTCGGTCTGGGCTAAACCTGAACTTTCCTTATTAATCAAATGGTAACTAAAAAATTTCCATCATTTAACCAGGGTCTGGCTCAGGACCCAACCACCAGAAGAATCTGGTATGGAATTGCTACAGCTCATGATTTTGAAAGTCATGATGGTATGACAGAGGAAAAACTTTATCAAAAGCTTTTCTCTACTCATTTCGGCCACTTAGCTATTATCGCTTTATGGGTAGCTGGTAATTTATTTCACATTGCTTGGCAAGGTAATTTTGAACAGTGGGTATTAGATCCACTCCATGTGCGCCCTATTGCACATGCTATTTGGGATCCACATTTTGGTAAAGGTATTACTGAAGCGATGTCACAAGCAGGTGCTCAAGGTCCTGTAAATATTGCTTACTCCGGACTTTATCATTGGTGGTACACAATTGGAATGAGAACTAATGAGCAACTATTCCAAGCCTCTATTTTTATGAGTATTCTGGCATGTTGGACTCTATTTGCTGGATGGTTACATCTTCAACCAAAATTCAGACCTTCATTAGCTTGGTTCAAAAATGCTGAGACAAGATTGAATCATCATCTTTCAGTTCTTTTCGGTTTTAGCAGCATTGCATGGACTGGTCACCTCGTTCATGTAGCCATTCCTGAATCTAGAGGCCAACACGTAGGTTGGGATAATTGGTTAACAGTATTACCACACCCTGCAGGTCTTGCTCCTTTCTTTACATTAAATTGGGGAGCTTATGCACAAAATCCTGATTCATTAGATGCAGTTTTTGGAACATCTCAAGGTGCTGGTACAGCAATATTTACCTTTTTAGGAGGCCTTCATCCACAAAGTGAAGCTTTATGGCTAACTGATATCGCACATCATCATATTGCGATAGGTACTGTTTTTATCATTGCTGGTCATATGTACAGAACAACATTTGGTATTGGACATAGTTTAAAAGAAATTACAGAAGCTCATAATACAAGACATCCAATGGATCCTCACAAAGGAAGTTTTGGTATTAATCATGATGGAATATATGAGACTTTAAATAATTCGCTGCACTTTCAATTAGGTTTGGCTCTCGCGGCTCTTGGAGTAGCTACTTCATTAGTTGCTCAACATATGGGTGCATTACCTTCCTATGCATTTATTGCAAGAGATTACACAACTCAATCAGCTTTATATACTCATCACCAATATATTGCGATGTTTTTAATGGTTGGAGCTTTTGCCCATGGTGCAATATTTTTTGTAAGAGATTATGATCCTGAATTAAACAAAGATAATGTTTTAGCGAGGGTTTTAGGTACAAAAGAAGCATTAATAAGCCATCTAAGCTGGGTTACAATGCTTCTTGGTTTCCATACCTTAGGTATTTATGTCCATAATGATGTTGTAGTTGCTTTTGGTACGCCTGAGAAACAGATATTAATTGAACCAGTTTTCGCTCAATTTGTTCAGGCTGCCCAAGGGAAAATGATGTATGGATTTAATGCTTTATTGTCTGATCCAACAAGCGCTGCAAGCGTTGCAGCCAACTCATTACCTGGTAATCATTATTGGATGGATTTAATTAATAGACAAGATGCACTTAGCGCTTTCCTACCAATTGGTCCAGCAGACTTCTTAGTTCATCACGCTATTGCTCTCGGATTGCATACAACAGCATTAATTTTAATTAAGGGTGCCCTTGATGCAAGAGGTACAAAATTAATACCAGACAAAAAAGATCTTGGATATGCTTTCCCATGCGATGGGCCTGGAAGAGGTGGCACTTGTGACAGTTCATCTTGGGACGCCATGTATTTAGCAATGTTTTGGGCTCTTAATCTAATTGCTTGGGTCACTTTCTATTGGCATTGGAAACATTTAGCGATATGGCAAGGTAATGTAGCTCAATTTAATGAGTCAGGAACATATCTAATGGGTTGGTTTAGAGACTATTTATGGTTAAATTCAGCACAACTTATCAATGGTTATAACCCATTCGGGGTGAATGCTTTATCAGTGTGGGCATGGATGTTCTTATTTGGTCACTTAGTATGGGCTACAGGATTTATGTTCCTTATCTCTTGGCGAGGCTATTGGCAAGAATTAATTGAAACTTTAGTGTGGGCTCATCAAAGGACACCAATAGCTAACTTAGTAGGATGGAGAGACAAGCCTGTTGCTCTATCAATTGTTCAAGCAAGACTAGTAGGATTAGCACATTTTACAATCGGCAATATACTTACTTTTGGGGCTTTCGTAATAGCTTCAACCTCAGGTAAATTCGGTTAATAACTACATCAAAATGAGCCACTTTCGTGGCTCTTTTTTTTTTTGCAATTTTCCTTAAAAGACATCAGTTAAAATAAGATTTAAATTCCACACTCTTTATGAATGAATTAAATAATTTAGTTTCCATAGTAATTCCAATTTATAACGAAAGTGAGAGCGTTGAATTACTTACTAAAGAGATTCTTAAGGTAATGAATGCAAATAATATCTATTTCGAATTAATCTTAGTTAATGATGGTTCTAATGATTCAACTCTGCAAATTTTAAATAAACTATCATTAAATATTAAAGAATTAAAAGTACTTAATTTAAGAAAAAATTATGGGCAAACAGCTGCTATGGCAGCTGGCTTTGATTATACTAATGGCGAAATTATAATTTCCTTAGATGGAGATTTGCAAAATGATCCTAATGATATTCCAAAATTAATTAAAACTATTAAAGAAGGTTATGACTTAGTATGCGGATGGAGATTTGAAAGAAAAGATAAATTAATAAGTCGTCGCATCCCTTCAAAGATAGCAAACAAACTAATAGGTTTTGTTACTGGGATCAATCTTCATGATTATGGGTGTTCACTAAAAGCTTTTAGAAAAGAAATAGTTAAAGATATTAAATTATACGGAGAGTTACATAGATTTCTTCCTATTTTAGCCAATATAGAAGGGGCAAAAATAAAAGAAATCAAAGTGAATCATAGATGCAGAATATATGGTACCAGCAAATATGGAATTGACAGAACATTTAGAGTCTTAATGGATTTACTAACAGTCTGGTTTATGAATAAATTTCTCACTAGGCCAATGTATGTTTTTGGATTTATTGGAATAGTAAGTATAGTTAGTAGCCTAATTATTAGCTCTTATTTGATAATAGTAAAATTTTTAGGAGAGGATATTGGAAGCAGACCACTCCTTATGTTTGCATTAATATTAGGTATCGCCGGAGTTCAATTATTCAGTTTTGGCTTATTAGGCGAATTACTAATAAGAACTTATCATGAAAGCCAAAACAGACCAATTTATAGAATAAGATCTATATTTGGTAAAACTAAAAATTAAATTTTTGCTATTTAAATTTTTGAATTAATTTAGCAGATACTTTTACAATATCT
>CACNWD010000029.1 GCA_902624085.1 uncultured Prochlorococcus sp. | reverse complement strand
AAAGTGAAAATTATGATCAGTAGTGATTTGCAACTTTTCTATGATGGACAGCAGTTTTACAAGTCAGGTCAGAAACACTACCATTCTCTACAATGCCATAAATTATCCAATGGTCAGGAGTCTCTAATCTCGAAACAACTTTGCAATCAAGGAAGGCTAAGGCTTCGGATAATACGGGCCCCCCTTTAGCAAGATCTTTAATGATATCCACATCAGCAAATCTATCAGCTCCTGGAGCAAATCTTTTTAAGAAATGTCTAAACATTTTTTGAAAATTATCTTCTCTTAAAACATTAATTACAAAAGTCTTATTTACTTGCATAAAGGATTCTATCGCTCTATCTTTTGCTACAGCAACTGTAATGCCAGGGGGGGAGAAGCTTGCTTGACTTACCCAGCTAGCAACCATCGCACTTTGTCTTAAAGTTTCATCAATTCCTTCACTAGCTGTTACAACATATAATCCTCCACTTAAGCGTCCTAATGCTCTATCAAGATTTGCATCGAGATTTTTGATCGAAGCAATATTTTTTTTCTTGTTAATTAATTGACCAAGGTCAGTTCCTGCCTCTTCAAATTTTTGATAAATGATGGGATTAGGCGTTTCTTTTACTCTAAGAGGAGCCAAGGCTTCTTTTTGTTTTAACTCTCTTAATTTATTCGCTAAGGAATCAATTGGTTCATCATTTCCTCCAAACGAGTCATATGTTGCAGTCAATTGCTTTGGTTTTAACGCGGCAAATAGAGTACCAATTGATTCTTGGATTTCAATATCTGAATTATTTGGCCATGTAGGGATTACAACCGCTTTAGCTTCTGTAATTAATGCAGTTAATTCTTGCGGATCAGAGGATCGTAAATCGACTAGTTGAACTTGAGCATCAGCTTTACCAATACCATGTGATAAAGCTTGGCTTAATCGATCACAAAATCCATAATCACTTATATAACATACCGCTATGAAGTCGTTACCTTTGTTTTTATTGTTACTCCATTCTGAATATTTATTTTTCCAAAAATCAACGTGATTTTCAAGGATAGGTCCATGTCCAACTGCTATAGCTTTAACTTCTGGTAATTTATCAATTTTTTTAATAGCTTGTACAACACTTCTTGCATTTGGACCCATTAAGCAATCGTAATAAAAACGAAAATCCTTAAAAATTTCTTTTTGATTTGAATCAAAAAATTCATTTGAGCAGTAATGTAGTCCGAATGCATCACAGGTATAAAGAACTTTTGTCCCATGATCATAAGAAAATATGGTGTCTGGCCAATGTAAGTTAGGAGCACTGATGAATTCCATTCTATGATCTACACCGCTTTCGTTATTAATACCTAGATTTAAAAAATCTCCACTTTTAACTTCTAGTCGGTTAAATGGTCTATGGATTTGATCTTCAATAAATTTAAGTGCGATTTTTGAGCCAACTATAGTGATTTTAGGATTCAAGTCTAATAAGTCTGATATAAGACCTGAATGATCTGGTTCAGTATGACTAGATATTAAATAACTTATATTTTTAGGATTAATTTGTTTGATTAAACTTTCTAACCATAATTTTTCAAATTTAGAATGACTTGTATCTATTACTGCTATTTCATTGCCTTCAATGATAAAACTATTATATGTAGTGCCATTTCTTAATCCAAATTCGATATCAAATCTACTTCTATCCCAATCCAATGATCTTATAGCAGTAGTATCAGTTGTAAATGTTTTACATTGCACAGATAACTTCTGCTTAACATGTGACAAATTTGAAGTCTCTGTTTTTGTAGAAGATATCATAATACAAAAAACTTTATTTATTAACTTTAGTTCAGTAGAATACAGTTTCGCGTGATTTTCGTGATGAAATTCAAGAAATTGTTTATTTCTTAATTATTTAATTCACAACCTAATCTATAAATGGCAACTGCTATCGACAAATATCCTAAGTCTGGAGATGAAATAAGAAAGGCCTTTTTAGAGTTTTATGAAAAAAAGGCGCATAAAGTAATTCCAAGTTCATCATTAATACCTGATGATCCTACTGTTTTACTTACGATTGCTGGGATGCTTCCTTTTAAATCTGTTTTTCTGGGTTTAAAAGAAAAACCATCAAATAGAGCTACCTCAAGTCAGAAATGTATTCGAACTAATGACATTGAGAACGTTGGAGTGACTGCAAGACATCATACTTTCTTTGAAATGTTGGGAAATTTTTCATTCGGTGATTATTTTAAAAGAGATGCTATTGAATGGGCATGGGAATTAGTTACTAATGTTTATCATTTGGATAAAAAGAACATTGTAATAAGTGTTTTCAATAAAGATTCAGAATCCAAAAAGATATGGGAAGAAAATATTGGCATAGAAACAGAAAAAATTATCCAATTAGGGGAAAAGGATAATTTTTGGTCTTCTGGACCAACTGGACCATGTGGCCCATGTTCAGAGCTTTATTATGATTTTTATCCTGAAAGAGGGATGAATAATATTGATTTAGATGATGATGATCGATTTATAGAATTTTATAACTTAGTCTTCATGCAATATAATCGTGGCCCTGATGGTGCATTGACTGATCTCAAATATAAAAATATTGATACGGGCATGGGCTTAGAACGTATGGCCCAAATACTTCAAGAAAAGCAAAATAATTATGAAACAGATTTAATATTCCCTATTATTGAAAAATCATCCCAGTTATCAAAAATTGATTATTTCTCTGCGAATTCTAATCAAAAAGCATCTTTAAAAATACTTGGTGATCACACAAGAGCCATCATCCATTTAATTTCTGATGGTGTCATTGCAAGTAATTTAGGTAGAGGTTATATATTGCGTAGATTGCTAAGAAGAATGATAAGACATGGAAAATTAATAGGTATAAAAGATAAATTTATTTCTCAATTAGCATTAGTTGGTATTCAACTTATGAAGAATACATATCCTGAATTGCAGAATAATTCACAAAGAATTTTTAGTGAGATAGATATTGAAGAGCAAAGATTTCTTAATACTTTAGAGCGAGGCGAAAAGTTATTAAATGAAATAATTGCTTCAGGAGTGAAATTAATTTCTGGAACTCAAGCTTTTGAGCTTTACGATACCTATGGATTCCCTTTGGAACTCACAAAAGAGATTTTAGATGAAAAAAATATAGAGGTTGATCTAAAAGGTTTTGAGATAGAAATGAATTCTCAAAGAGAAAGAGCCAAGGCTGCCTCTCAAACAGTTGATTTAACTCTAAAGGGATCTATTGAGAGAGATATTGAATTATTTGAGAAAACAAATTTTGTAGGGTATGAATTATTGAGTACTAAGGGATACATAAAAGGAATATTTATAAATTCAAATTCTGTAGAAAATGCTGTTCAAGGGGAAAATGTACAGGTTATATTAAATCAAACTTCATTTTATGCTGAGTCTGGAGGACAAATTGGTGATGTTGGGGTAATAATTTCAGATAATGCTGAAATATTAATAGAAAAAGTAATAAGGAAAAAAGATGTTTTTTTACATTATGGAATTATTCAACGAGGAAGTATAAAAATAAATCAGCTTGTAGAAGCGAGAGTTAATAAATCAAATAGGGCAAAGGCTGAATCAAATCATACTGCTACACATTTATTACAGTCAGCACTAAAACTTGTAGTAGATGAAAGTGTTAGTCAAAGAGGATCTTTGGTCGCTTTTAATAAATTAAGATTTGATTTTAATTCACCGAACCCTGTTTCAAAAAATCAAATTTTGGATATTGAAAGGCTCGTAAATAAATGGATTTTGGAAAATCATTCTATTCATGTAAAAACGATGAAGAAAGATGATGCTTTAAAAGCAGGTGCGTTAGCAATGTTTGGAGAAAAATATGGCGATGTTGTAAGAGTAGTTGATGTTCCAGGTGTTTCGATGGAACTTTGTGGAGGTACTCATGTTAAAAGAACATCAGAATTGGGATGCTTTAAGATAATAAGCGAAATTGGTATATCCTCTGGTATACGAAGAATTGAGGCTTTATCTGGACAATCAATCTTATCTTATTTGAGTGAAAATATTTCAATATTACATAAATTAAATGACTTATTAAAATCGAATTCAAATCAATTATTTGAAAGAGTAAGTGCACTTCAGGTTGAGTTAACAAATAAAAATAAAGAGATTAAAAAAATAAACTCTGAATTAGCTTCCCTTAAATATATGGCTTTACTATCCTCTGTAGAAATCATTGCTTCTTGCTCAATAATTATCCATCAACTAGATGGATTAGATGGAAATATGTTGCAGTCTGCAGGCCTGGACTTAATTTCCAAACTTGGCTCAAATAGTGCTGTTATTATTGGTGGAATTCCTGATGAGAAATATAAAAAGCTTTTATTTGTAGTATCTCTAGGTAGTGATTTGGTGAGAAGAGGTTTTCATGCAGGTAAAATCGTTAATAATATTGCTGTGATTTGTACAGGAGGTGGAGGAGGTAAACCAAGTATTGCGCAAGCAGGAGCTAAAAATGTTGACAAGATCGATGAGGCTTTTAAGTATGCTAAAGAATTTCTACTGGAAAATTTGATTAATTAGTTTGCTAAGTAAGTGCTATTTCTTAAGCTAGTTTCTATCTGAGCTAATAATTTTTGAGACTCTTCAATAGTTAAAGTGCCATTACTAATAGCAGATTCAATTTCCAATCTAATCATTTCTACTAAATCATCAGACTTATAATCAAAAACTTTTAAGACATCAGTTTTGCTGTCTTCTTTGATCATGTCACTAATTTTGTAACTACTATTATTATTAATATCAATATGAATGATATTTGTATTACCGAATAAATTATGTAGATTGCTTAAGGCTTCTTGATATGCTCCTGTTAAGAATATACCAATATAATATTCTTTATTATCAATTAGCTCATGCAGTTTAAGGAGAGTTTTGATATTGCTATTATTTATAAAATCATTTAATTTGCCATCAGAGTCACATGTCAAATCTGCGAAAGTTGCATTTATTGAAGGTTTTTCTTTAAGTCTATGAATTGGAATAATTGGAAAAACCTGATTAATTGCCCAGGTATCTGGAATAGATTGAAAAATTGAGAAATTTGCATAATAAGTTGAAGCAAGAATTTTATTTATATCTTTTAAATCTGAATGTTCAATACCTTCAATTTCAATAATGTTTGAGATTTCTTTTGCACATGCCCAATGTATTTTTTCTGCTAAAGCTCTTTCCTGAAGGCTAGCAAAGCCTAATCTAAACCCATTAAAAGAATCTTCTTTGAATTTTTTCGCGTCGTTCCATAATTCAATTATTTTTGATAAATCTAGGTCATTTTGACTATTTAATTTTAATTGGTTCAATGTTTCAATAAGATTTTTGATAATAAGGGATGATTCTCTTAACTCAGAAACATCAATCTTATAGTTTTCATTACTTTTGCCAAGAATGTTGAAAATCAAGACAGAGCAGTGGCTAGTAATCGATCTCCCGCTTTCAGTAATTATCACAGGATGTTTAACATTATTTTGATCGCATGAGTCTTTAATAGTAGCGACAACATCATTTGCATAATTCTGTAAAGAGTAGTTAGTAGAATTATCTGAAGAGGTTTTACTCCCGTCGTAATCTATACCTAATCCACCGCCAACATCTAAATACTCCATAGGAGCCCCCAGTTTTGCAAGCTCTACAAATATTTGACTAGCCTCTTGCAAAGCATCTTTAATTATTTTTATATCACTGATCTGACTCCCAATATGAAAATGTAATAGTTTTAGTTCTTTCAATAAATCTGCTTTCTTTAGGTCTTGAATTGTCAGCATAATTTCTGGAGCAGACAGTCCAAATTTAGATTTCTCTCCTACTGATTTACTCCATCTGCCTATACTCTTACTAGAAAGCTTAGATCTAATACCAATTAAAGGTGTAGAACCTAATTTCTTTGCAGCTTCAATAATTCTTTTTACTTCTTCTCTTTGCTCAATAACAATGATTGGCTTTTTTTCTAGCTTCCTTGCAAGGATTGCCATCTCTATATAGTTATTGTCTTTATATCCGTT
>CACNWD010000028.1 GCA_902624085.1 uncultured Prochlorococcus sp. | reverse complement strand
CAACTATAAAAAGAAACTGGTTTTTGGTTGATGCTAAAGGCCAAACTTTAGGAAGATTGGCTTCAGAGATAGCGAATGTCCTAAGAGGAAAAAATAAACCTACATTTACTCCTCATCTAGATACTGGTGATTTTGTGATTGTTGTAAATGCCGAAAAAATTGAAGTTTCTGGAAAAAAAACTTCACAAAAATTATACAGAAGACATTCCGGTCGACCTGGAGGGATGAAGATCGAGAAATTTGAGACCTTAAGAGATAGAATTCCAGAAAGGATTATTGAACAAGCAGTTAAGGGCATGCTTCCACATAATTCACTAGGAAGACAACAATTTAAAAAATTAAAGGTGTATAAAGGTTCAGAACATCCTCATGATGCACAAAATCCTGTATTATTAAATAGTTAGATTATTTTCATGAATAGCCAAGTAAAAAACAAAGCTGTATATTGGGGAACTGGTAGAAGAAAAACCTCTGTCGCTAGAGTTAGGTTGATTCCCGGTAATGGAAAAATTAAAATAAATGGTCGTTCAGGCGATGATTATTTAAATTACAACCCATTGAATATAAATGCTGTCAAAGCACCTCTTCAGACTTTAGGGCTTGAAACTTCTTATGATATTTTTGTTAATGTTTTTGGAGGTGGTTTGTCTGGTCAAGCTGGAGCAATCAAACAAGGAACTGCTAGAGCACTTTGTGAATTATCAATTGACAATAGAAAACCTTTAAAAACAGAGGGTCACCTTAGTAGAGATCCAAGAGCAAAAGAGAGAAGAAAATATGGCCTTAAGAAGGCAAGAAAAGCCCCTCAATACTCCAAACGTTAAATTATTATGCCAAAACCAGAAATTCATCCAAAATGGTATCCAGAAGCCAAAGTTATTTGTAATGGCGAAGTGGTTATGACAACAGGTTCTACCCAACCTGAATTACATGTAGATGTATGGAGTGGTAATCATCCATTTTTCACTGGAACACAAAAAATTCTTGATACTGAGGGTAGAGTTGATAGATTTATGAAAAAATATGGTATGGGCTCTGCTGATGAATCAGATAAAGATAATACCT
This sequence comes from uncultured Prochlorococcus sp., assembly GCA_902624085.1. GTDB lineage: Bacteria > Cyanobacteriota > Cyanobacteriia > PCC-6307 > Cyanobiaceae > Prochlorococcus_A. The sequence continues at coordinate 4,995 of CACNWD010000028.1, read as the reverse complement.
CTAAATAAATAAAAGCTTAAAATTTTATTTTAGTAATTAGCTTAAATTGGAATACTCAATATTATTATCAAGGTTAAAAACTGCAACAGACAGTTTTGAGACTTTAGAAGTACAACTTGCTGATCCTGATATCTCCAATAATCCTAAGAAGTTGGAATCTATTGCAAGAGAAAGATCTAAGTTAGAACCTTTAGTAAATGATTTCAAAGAATTATTAAAAATAGATAGAGAGTTAGAGGATTCAAAAAAACTTCTTAAAGAATGCAAGGGTGATAAAGAGATGGAAGCATTAATAAATGATGAATTAATAAACTTACAGCAAATTAAAGATTCATTAATTCAAAAATTAAAAATAGCTCTTCTACCCAAGGATCCTAGAGATGATAGAAGTGTAATGCTAGAAATTAGAGCAGGTGCTGGAGGTAATGAAGCTTGTATATGGGCTGGTGATTTAGCAAGAATGTATGAAAGATATGGACAAAAAATTGGTTGGTCCGTGAAACCAATTAGTGCTAGTGAATCGGATATGGGCGGCTTTAAAGAATTAGTTATATCTGTAAAGGGTGATTCAGTTTATAGTCAATTAAAATTTGAAGCTGGTGTTCATAGAGTTCAAAGAGTGCCAGCAACTGAATCGCAGGGCAGAGTTCATACCTCTACTGCCACAGTTGCAGTTATGCCTGAAGTTGATCCTGTTGAGGTAAATATTGATCCGACTGAAATAGAAGTTGGAACTGCTAGGTCTGGGGGAGCTGGAGGCCAAAATGTTAATAAAGTAGAGACAGCTATTGATCTTCTGCATAAACCAACAGGTATTAGAGTATTTTGTACACAAGAAAGATCACAATTACAAAATCGCGAAAGAGCGATGGAAATTTTACGAGCTAAATTATATGAGATTCAATTAGAGGAAGCTAATAAAAAAGAAAGATCAGAAAGATTGATGCAAGTAGGTACTGGAGATAGAAGCGAAAAAATTAGAACTTATAATTATAAAGATAATAGAACAACTGATCATAGATTAGGATGTAATTTTTCATTAGAACCTATACTTTCTGGTCAATTAGATGAAATATTGAATGCTTGTATTGCACAAGAGCAAAAAAGACAAATGGAGCAGTTTAATATGAGCGATGACTAATACAAATATTTATTCTATGCTGCGATTCCAATTACATATTTGCTCCATTCTTTGTGCTTGCCCGAATCAATTTGCTTTGTAGCTTCAAAATTAAGATTACTTAAAGGTTTATAAGGTTTTCTTTTTAGGGGCATATTCGCTTCTTCAGGGGTCTTATTCCCTTTCTGAACATTGCATCGTAAGCATGCTGTAGTTACGTTCTCCCAGCAATCACCACCTCCTCTGCTCCTAGGTAAGATGTGGTCAATAGATAACTCACGACCTCTATAGCTACAATATTGGCACATATTATTGTCTCTCAAAAGTATATTTTTCCTAGAAAGAGTAACTTCTCTATATGGAACTTTAACGTAATATCGAAGTCTTATCACTGTAGGTAATTTTTTCCCATTGTGTATTATGTACGTATTATCTTCTTCCAAACTTTCTGCTTTACCTTTTAACATCAAAATAATAGCTCTTCGCCATGAAGTTATGTTTAAAGGTTCATAAGAAGCATTTAATACGAGAGTCTGGCTCATGCCAATTTCCCAATTACATGTCATGCTAACTATATATTTATATAAACGCACAAAAAATGCGAATTTAAAATGCTTAGAGGATTAAAAACTTCTAAATATGCCTCCCAAGTTGTTTCAAATCCATTAGGCTCTTTAGACCCAACTCAGAGAGCCTGGATTGAGGTTAGTGGTCAATCGATAGAACACAATGTTCGCGAAATAAAATCATTGTTAAAAAAGGGCTGCCAATTTATGGCAGTTGTTAAAGCTGATGGATATGGTCATGATGCAAAATTTGTATCTCAGAATGCAATCAAAGGAGGCGCTGACAAGCTTGGAGTCGCAACTTTACAGGAAGGTTTAAATTTACGGTCAGAAGGTATAAGAGAACCAATTCTTGTATTGGGAAATATTTATACAAGAAAGGATTTATTAATTTGCTTCCAAAATAATTTAATGCCCACTATAAGTGATATTAAACAATGTATTATTTGTAATCAAATTGGCGAAAAATATAAGAAATTATTTTATGTTCATTTGAAGATAGATACAGGGATGTCTAGGCTTGGATTTGACATAAAGAATTTTATTCAAAATTTCGAAAACATTATTTCATTTGAAAATATCATAATAGATGGTATTTATAGTCATCTTTCAACTGCTGATGCACTAGATGCTTCCAATGAAAATAGTTATGCAAATATACAGCGAAGAAGATTTCTTCAATTGCTTTCAAATATCTCAATTAATAAATATCCAAATATCACAACTCATCTAGCAAACTCAGCAGGAATCTTAATAGATAAAAATTTTCATTTTGATATGGTAAGAGTCGGATTATGTATGTATGGATATAATCCGTCACAATATCAAATGAATTTAAAACTTAAACCAGCAATGTCTCTTAAATCTAAGGTTAGTTTTATAAGAATAATTGATAATAAAGTTGGAGTAAGTTATGGGAAAAACTTTATAACTACTAAAAAAACTAAGTTAGCTGTCATAAGTATCGGTTATGCAGACGGAATTTATAGAACTTTATCTAATAAAATTTCATTGCTACATAACGGAAAAACATATCCTCAAATTGGCGCAATTACGATGGATCAATTAATGATCGATATTACCGGTGCAAATGACATAAATGTTGGAGATACAGTCATTTTACTAGGCTGTGATGAAGGTAAAAGTATTTCACCTGTTGATTGGGCCAGTGCAGCGTCTACTATTACTTGGGAAATTCTATGTTCGTTTAAAAATAGATTACCTAGAGTTCAAATCTAATAGACATTTCGATTAACTAAAAAGTTTTGTAGGTTTGCCCAAAAATTGATAACCTATAATTACTGGAGAGGTGGCTGAGTGGTTGAAAGCGGCTCCCTGCTAAGGAGTTACAGGAGGTAACTTTTGTCGAGGGTTCGAATCCCTCTCTCTCCGTTTTTATTACGAATCAAGGAAGTTCATATAATACCAAAACCCATTTGAGAACTTAGATTTCTGAAAATAAGGTATTCATAGGTATTCATAGAGTACTACAAAATTTCAGTTTAGAAGGGGAGGTAATGAAATTTCATTAGGGGAGGAAATCCCATCTCAACCTAATTTTTGTATTCCATATCAGTCCATAAAAGGTCTATTAGTTTCACTCTGACATTCTCTCTCTCCGTATTTTAAGCTGAAGGTAAACCTATAAGCCAATTAGATTATCGTAATAAAATTGATGATATAAATAGCATGCTTAAGCAATAGTTTTTAAAGGAGCTTTGATGATTTAAAGGATAATTTAGTAGATAAACTAACTTAAATATTTCATTAAAATCATCGTTTTAGCCAAACAAATTCACGTTATTTTAGAACCTAATTTTTTCAATTCTTAGTCTTTTTTTTCTTTTGCCCTTATTTATCTTCCCTTCTTCTCTTGACTTACCTAGATAGTTAATTTGACATACCCATTCATAAAAATGAAAACCAGCATCTAATTTCTCAATATTAAATTCAAACTTCTCAAAATCAAATATTTCACCTTTGTTGAAAGTGAATTCACCATATACCCCTTTCCAGGGATCTTGAAATTCTAAATAATATTCTTCATCATTAGTTTCCCAGTGATTGATAGTATATTGTTTAGCTCTTTCGAAAGAATTTGTCAAAATTAAGTCTTCGGGATTTAAATTACCTCTATAAATTCTTAATTTTTTCAAATTTCTAAATTCAAACCTTTCTTCTTGTTTGTTGTCTAAATTCTTAAAAATCATATACATAGAATTTGAAAAACTTAGAAATTTATTTTGAAGTTCTTCAATCCCTTCCTCTAACTCAAAATCTCCCTCATCTAATATCGCTCCACTGCATGAATGACGACCAATATAATCTAAAGGTATTTTCCCTACAAACCATCCATTCCCCAATATCAATAATTTTCTAACTGAATTTTCATTATTAACACACATGTTAATAATATTACTCTTTAAATAATTCCTTATGGATTTTTTTTAGATCAATTACAGATTTTATTATGAAATCTGCTCCTGCTGCTTTAAGTTTAGATTCATATTGAGATTGTTTTTGAACGTTATCTGCTGTTTTTAAATGAGGAGGGGTTACACCTATGCTAATGAATCGTTGAGAAGGGTATAACTCTTTAGCATTAATGATTGTTTGGATATCAGCTATAGTATCTCCAACATATGCGACTGGGGGACAATTAGGACCAAACTCTTTTTCTAATAATTTATTAGCTAACTTAAGAAAACCTTCAGGGTTCGGTTTGTCTGGTGCATCATTCATTGCTATTAATGGTGGATTATTAAGTCTAAGTCTATTTTCTAAAATAAATTTAGCGGATGGTAGCTCTGCTCCACTTACAAAACCCCACTTTATTTTATTTAGGTTCAGAAAATCAAAAAATTTTTTATTTACTAAAAGTGTTTCGTTATTTATAAACCCAGACCATTTCATATGACTTTCATTCGGATTACAACCAAAGTAAAGTTTTTCAAAACTGTTAATGATCATATCTCTTGAAGGTACCTCCAAAGAGAGTTTATTTTTATTAATAAATCTTTTAATAAGTTCAAGCGTTAAATCCCAATCATTATTCCATACTCCTTCATTCTTTAGTACGTCAATATCATAAGTACTCGGCTCCCAATTACAGTATTTAAGTACAGTTTTTTGAACCGAGAGTCTATAGCTATTTGTCACATCTCTTATCACGCCATCAATATCAAAAAGTATTAACCCTTTAGTTTGCAATGTTTTGATAGATGATTACTAAAATACTACATGAAGAGATCAAGTAGAGAAGAAGTAATGCAGCCTTTATTTATTCATAAATATATTTTTTCCAAAAAG
>CACNWD010000027.1 GCA_902624085.1 uncultured Prochlorococcus sp. | reverse complement strand
TCCTGCAAAACCAATAAGGGCTTTTGGTTCAGCTAGTATTAAATCCCCCAGCATTGCAAAACTTGCAGTTACTCCTCCAGTTGTAGGGTGAGTTAATAATGGCATATAAAGTAAATTTCTTGAACGATGTTTTTCTAATGCACCAGAAATTTTTGCCATTTGCATAAGACTTAACATTCCTTCCTGCATCCTAGCCCCACCAGATGCGCAGACTATTAATAATGGGTAACCCTCTAAGGTCGCTCTTTCAATTATTCTTGTTATCTTTTCTCCAACGACAGAACCCATTGATCCACCCATAAAACGAAAATCCATGACAGCTAATGCTAAGGGTAAATGGTTTATTGTACATAACCCAGTAATGACACCATCTTTTAAACCTGTGCCTGCCTGACTTTCTCTTATTCTATCGGAATAAGATCTCCTATCTTTAAAACCTAACGGATCAGTTGGACTTAAATCTTTATCTAATTCATTAAAGGAATCCTTATCAGATATGATGTCAATTCTCTCATGACTATTTATCCTGTTGTGATGATTACAATTTCCGCAAACATTTAGATTAGAAATTAAATCTTTCCTATAAACAACTTGAGAGCATTCAGAGCATTTAACCCATAATCCGTCACTATCATCTGTTTCTTGAGATACTTTACCAACAAATTGATCTTTTCTTCTTGCTGCAAACCAGTCGAATAATGACACATTATTAATTCAATTGATCTTATTTAAAGCGAAAACAGGTGCAATAATCAAGACATGTTCAATTTTATTCAACTATTTTAAATTTATCTCTTAAGAAGATTTCTTTTCTTCAATTAATCTATGGATAATTGGAGTTAAAATTAATTCCATAGCAAATCCCATTTTCCCTCCGTTAACAACAATACTTGTTGGACTTGACATAAATGAGTCATTTATCATTCCTAGTAAATATTGAAAATCAATGCCCCATTTTTCTCTTGCTCCTTTTCTAAAATGAATAATTACAAAACTTTCATCAGGTGTTGGAATATTTCTGCAAATAAAGGGGTTTGAAGTATCTATTGTAGGAATTCTTTGGAAATTAATATCAGTTTTACTGAACTGCGGGCAAATATGATTTATGTAATCTGGCATTCTTCTCAAGATAGTATCGACAATTGTTTCTGCTGAGTAACCTCTTTCAGCATTGTCTCTATGTATCTTTTGAATCCATTCTAAATTTGTAATTGGAACTACTCCTACAAGTAAATCAGCATAAGTTGCTACATCATAACCATCACCTACAACTCCTCCATGTAAACCTTCATAAAAGAGTACGTCAGTTCCATTAGGAATCTCTTCCCAAGGTGTAAATTGACCAGGTTCTAGATTTGTTCCTAACCTTGCATTGTGCTCATCTGCTTCCTCAGCACTATGAAGATAATATCTTTTTTTACCTCCACCTGTTTCACCGTAAATTTTGAAAAGTTCTTCTAACTCGTCGAATAAATTTGCTTCTGGCCCAAAATGCGAGAAATTCTCACCTTTAGCTAATGCATCTGCCATAGCTTTTTTCATTGGTAATCTTTCAAATCTGTGATAACTATCTCCTTCTACAACAGCAGGGACAATATCTTCTCTGGCAAATATATGCTCAAATGCTCTTTTGACTGTGCTTGTACCTGCGCCTGATGATCCTGTTACGGCTACTACTGGATGAATTTTTGACATTTTTAAAAAACAACAATACTACGATTCTGACAGGTCATATGCATTTTTTTTTAAATTATTAATTTTATAAATTAAATTTCTTCAAGAATTTTTTCTCCCATTTTGCTACAACTTATGATTTCGCTCTTACCATCATCTAAGTCAGAAGTTCTAAATCCCTTAGATAATACTTTATCAATTGCTAATTCAAGATTGTCCGCCGCATGTATTTGATTAAGTCCAATTCTCAATAACATTGCAGTTGATAAAGCCATTGCTATTGGATTCGCAATATTTTGTCCTGCAATGTCTGGAGCTGAGCCATGGACTGGCTCAAAGACTCCTGGCCCAATATTATTTAGAGATGCTGAGGGCAGCATTCCAATAGAGCCAGTTAACATAGCAGCTAAGTCACTTAGTATATCCCCGAAAATATTATTTGTAAGTATTACATCGAATTGTGAGGGCTCTCTAATTAACTGCATAGCTGCATTGTCAACATACATGTTAGATAAATGAATGTCTTCATAATTTTTTGCCATATTTTCTACAGTTTTTCTCCAGAGTTGACTTACTTCAAGTACATTTGCCTTGTCTACTGAACAAATTCTATTATTTCTTTTTTTTGCTATTTGTATGGCTATTTCTGTTATCCTTTCAATTTCATCGGTGTTATAAACCATAGTATTAAAACCTCTTTCTTTATTTTTATTTTTAATTATTCCTCTTGGTTCTCCAAAATAAATACCACTTGTAAGCTCTCTAACAACTACCAAATCAACATTTTGAATAACTTCCTTTTTTAAACTACTAGATTCAATAAGTGAATTTCTAATTTTTACAGGTCTTATATTTGCAAAAAGATTTAAATCAGATCTCAATTTTAATAAACCAGATTCCGGCCTTAATTCTCTTGGTAATAGATCATATTTGATATCTCCAACACAAGCTAGTAAAACAGCATCACAAGATTTGCATTTATCTAATGTACTTTTTGGCGCTGGATCTTCAAACTTTTCAAAGGCAATACCTCCAAATAACTCCTCTTCAATTTCAATATTGAAATTAAATTTATCTGATAATTTTAATAATATTTTTTTTGATACTTCAGATATCTCAGGTCCAATTCCATCGCCTGAAAGTAACACAATTTTATGAGTTAGCATTTTGTTTGATTTTTTTAAAGAATAAATTATTTCTTGTCTAATTGTCTAAGCTTTTTAGCTAATTCAGGTAATTTCTTAAAAACACTTGAGCTCCTAAGCCATGATTTATTTTGCATCGCTGGGAATCCACTTACAACCTCGCCATCATTAATATCACAATGAATTCCACATTTTGAGCTTGCGATTACATTATTTCCAACTTTAACTCTATTATTAACACCGACCTGTCCAGCTAGTATTACTCCATCTCCAATTATAGCTCCTCCGGCGATGCCAACCTGAGCAGCAAATGCACAGTTCTTACCAATATTTACTCCATGACCTATTTGGACTAAATTATCAATTTTTGTTCCTTCGCCAATTTCTGTAAATCCTACAGCTGGTCTATCAACACAACAATTAGTACCAATTTCTACTTCATTATTTATTATTACTCCACCCGTTTGAGGCATTTTTTTCCACTTCCCATTTTGTGGAATAAAGCCAAATCCCTCAGAACCAATTACAGTATTAGAGTTAACAATACAATTATTTTTAATTATTGTATTTTGATAAATTACACAGTTTGGAAAAAATATATTATTGTCCCCTATTTCTACATTCTCAGAAATAACTACGCCTGGAAAAATGTAATTATTCGATCCAATAATGGTATTTCCCCCAACAATTACATTTGGTCCTATATAACAATCTACTCCAATAACACTAGTGTTTGCTATGTTTGCGGAATCATCAATGCCCTTTTTCTTCTTAAATTTTATTTCAAATATATTTAAAATTTCTGCAAATGCAACCCTTGGATTTTCCACAATTATAATTGAAGTCTTTCTTTTTTTTATTTCTTCAATTAGTAGTTCATTTTTTCCAACAATAATAGCGGATACATCTGTTATAGAAATAAAATCTCTTAATTTATTATTTTCTTCCAAAAAAGTTATCTCATTTTTAGATGCATTTTCTAGTGAGGCTGCACTTTTTATATTTATCTCTTCAATATTTTCAGAAGAAATAAAACCTGAATTTCCTTTTTTAATTAAATCAATAATTTTACTTAGTAACATTTCATTAATTGAGATCTAGGAAAGGACGAGAACGTCTCTGTGTACCACTATTTGTGATGTTGATTTTTGAATTTTATTATGCAAAATAGATTTTATAGAATCGCTACTCATAGAGGTTATTCCTTTAGCAACTTGTTTTTCATCTTTATTCAAAATTCTTACAGGTTGATTAGCTGAAAAATTACCAATAGTATTAATAATACCTACAAGTAATAAAGAAGCACCTTTATTTTGGATGGCAAAAGTAGCTCCATCATCAACTATTATATCCCCAACTGATTGAATAGCATGAGATAACCAACTTTTTTTATTCCCAATAGGTTTATCGCATGGATAAAAAATAGTACCAATTTTCTCATTATTAAATATTTTTTTTAGGTTTTGATTATCTCTACCATCAGCGAGTTGAACTGTTACACCTCCTTTCGTAGCTATTTCTGCAGCAATAAGTTTAGTAGTTATTCCTCCAGTACCCCATCCTCTTTTTAATTCTCCAATATTATTGGAATTAATATTGGAAGATTTTATTTCATTTAGTTGAATATCATCATGTACTTCTCTAATGGGAGTTGCATCAATATTTTCTTTTGGATCTTTGGAATAGAGATTATTAATATCTGTGAGTAGAATTAATTTCTTAGCATTAATTGCCAAAGCCACTAATGCTGACAATGTATCATTATCTCCATATTTTAATTCTTCATTTGCGATAGTATCGTTTTCATTGACTATTGGTATAACATTTAAATCTATTAATTTCTTTATTGTTTTAGATGCATTTTTAAATGATTTGCGTGTATTAAAATCAGCTTTTGTTATAAGTATTTGTGCAATATTTTGTTTTCATTTCTTTTTCATATAAAGTCATTAAATTAACTTGCCCAATCGCAGCTATTGCTTGCAAATGACTAAGTTCATTAGGTCTATTTTTTAATAATAATTTTTTGCAACCTAAACCAACAGCTCCACTTGTAACTATGACTACTTTATTTCCTTTTGATATAAAATTACTTATAGATTCACAAAAACTTTTAATAACGTTTTCAGTAGAGTTCTTTTCTGAGCCTCGTATGATACTTGTTCCTATTTTTACAACCCAAACTTCCATTAAAATAAAAATAAAGAAATAAACTTTTCGATAAATAATGTTGTATTGAATTTTAAGGGGAGTCCTTTTTTATTTATACGCTGAATAAGAATTGTCTTTATTTTGCATCTATTTCCAACAATAATATCAGTAAAAATTCTATCTCCAACAATCGCAATATTATTATTATCTTTATTTAAATTATTTATTACTTCTAATGTATTTTTAATTCGGGGTTTTAGTGCTTTACATTTATATCTTATTCCTAATTCCTTTCCAATTTTGGAAATTCTTTTTTCAGATGGATTGTTGCTGATTAAATATAGATCGAAAATTTCTTTTGACCTAGTAATCCAATTTTTTACGTTAACAGGAATAATATTTGAATTTCTGCTCAATATAGTACCGTCTACATCAATTAAAAGGGAGGTTATTCCTCGTTCAGATAACTTAGAGTGCGATAATTTATAAATAGGTAATTTTGTGTCCCAATATATTTTTGTTAAAGAACTATTCATTATTTTAGTAGGAGTTTTTTTCTAATTCAGATTCTATGAGTGGTTGTACTCTATCAAACTCTTCATCTTCTACTAATATTGCACCATTTTCTACTATTTTTGCAACTATGAAAAAAGGATCAAGAGGAACATATAAGCCATATTCATCATTCAGGACATTGAAGTTTACTAATAATTCGTATGTTTCACTTTCATCGTCATTAGCTTCATCCTCTTCTAGATCATCATAAACAGGTTCTTCCAACTCCCCTGATACAGTTAAAGTAACTGCTGATCTAACAAGGCTTAAATCATGCTCTTGAAGAACTGCATCAGCATTTTGGAGTATTTGTTCATTCTTCTCAATCTTTTCAATTAAAATAGGTTCATCTTTTTCATTAATCTTAAAAAGTGTAACTGGAGTATCAACTGGAGTTAGTAATGCGTATTCAGTTCCTTCAACTTTAACAATTTGTTCCAAATAGCAAAATAATTTATCATTACTAGAGTCTTTTAATAACAGAGTAGGGGCATCATGGTTTTCACGATTTTTTGAGTCTTCCATTTTATTTAATCTCTTAATTTATTATTTTAATATTTAATTTGATTATTAAAAACAAATTCTTTCAACTCAGGACCTTCTTTTATCCATTGTTCCAATATCACTTTCGCAGAATAACTGTCAATTAATCCTGATTTATCTTTCTTTATACCATGAGTATTTATTGATTCCCAAGTTGAGCTATGCTCGTTTACATAATTAAAAGGTAATTTAATAATGCTATTTATAATTTCCCCATATTCCATACAGTCTTTTGCTTGATTCGTCATATTCCCATTCTCATCTAAAGGTAAACCAATTATTATTCCATTTATATTAAGATTATGAATATGTTTTTTAAAAGTCTCAATTTCTTTTAAATCGATGCTTCTTTTAACTGCTGGCAGTATTGATACCGTAATAAAAAGTGCATCACAATAGGCTAAACCAATCCTTTTTCTTCCTACATCAAGACTTAAAACTGATTTCGGACTTGGTTTGATAAATTTCATTAAAATTTTATAGGCATTGGTGATGGATAAGCATTACCTTCAGGATTTATTTTCCCAATAATGTTTTCCCAAGGTTTATTAATAAG
>CACNWD010000026.1 GCA_902624085.1 uncultured Prochlorococcus sp. | reverse complement strand
GCCGGCGTTAATGCAATCTGATCTACATTAAAGGCTTCTGCACATAACAAGTGTCCATCCCATCTTGTGTTATGTTCACTTATTTGAATTGACCAATCAATAACTTTTTTAAAATGTTCTGGCATAAAAAATCCAATCTTTCTAGAAATTTCACAAATATTAGTTAATATTGGAGGCTTTGAAGGCCTTTTAAGATCTTTTATTAAGCTCGGCTGCGTGAATACACTTGTATAACGTATATACTCTATTAACTCATAATCTTTATCTGAAAGGTTAGCTTCTTTTAAAGCTTTTTCAAATTCATCTAAAGGAGTTATTGGCCTTTTTATCATTTAAGCTTTATTTTTACCATCTATAATAAATTTTCTTCTAATAAAGAAAAATATTCCCGTAGTAATTATCATTACTGGGGCATGATAACTTAAGGTTGAAAAATATTCCCCTAATGCTTGAGCATCCATTTTTAAAAATTAAAATACATTTTTTAAAAGTATATTATCCAGAAGTTTTTATTGTGATTTACAAGTAATTATTGTTATTAATTTAAACTTTAAATATTAATCTTATTTAGTATTTTCGGGCTTATTTTTCTCAATCGTATTATTAGTTTTAGTATCTTCAGGTTCATTAACTGCTTTATTTAATTCATTTTGAAATTCGTTGGAAGCATTTTTAAGGCTTTGAAGAGTTTTGCCAAGTTGTTTGCCAAGTTCTGGAAGTTTTTTAGGACCAAATATTAATAGGGCAAGTACAAGTATAACTGTAACTTCAGGTAAGCCTACTCCAAAAATATTCATGAGGAAATGATTTTAATTTGATTATATATGAGATATTTGATAATTACACTTAAGCAACTATTAGTGTCTTATAAATTATATTTAAATATTAATTAAAAAATATTTTTTCAATAATTATTGCAGTTAAAGCACCTTTAAAAAAAACGAACCAAAGCAATGCATAATCACTTAATCTTAATTTCTTTTGATACCAGGAAATTAATCTTTTGTTTCTTCCTTAGTTTCTACTTTTGTTTCTTCCTTAGCTTCTACTTTTGTTTCTTCCTTAGTTTCTACTTTTGTTTCTTCCTTAGCTTCTACTTTTGGCTCTTCCTTAGTTTCCTTTGGCTCTTCCTTAATTTCTACTTTTGGCTCTTCCTTAGTTTCTACTTTTAGCTCTTCCTTAGCTTCTACTTTTGTTTCTTCCTTAGCTTCTCCTTTTGTTTCATCCTTAGCTTCTACTTTTGGCTCTTCCTTAGTTTCTGCTTTAACTTCTTCCTTAGCTTCTACTTTTGTCTCTTCCTTAGTTTCTTCTTTTGGCTCTTCCTTAGTTTCTACTTTTGGCTCTACCTTAACTTCTCTTTGTTTTCTACCAAAATCGTCTTTTCCTACAATGAAGAATATTAATGCGAAAAGGAAAAAGGAGGCAAATAATAATATTTCCATCAAATAATTTACAATAAGAATTAGGGATAAGTTAAATTAAAAATATATTATTTATCAACATCAAATAATACAAAATTAAGTTAATTTTGTTTCAATGAAACCCAATTTTATTAATCGTCAACTGGATAGGACTCTGTATCAATAACCTCTTTCTGAGAATCTATAAAATTAAATTTAGTTTCTATCCAATTATTTATTAATGTAACTAAAGGCTTAGAACCTCTAAATAAAAATATTGAAGTTGGCAAAGCAGAAACTATACCAATTACTGGGCTTTTAAAGAGTAATCTACCTGCCTTGGCATTAAATAAAATAATTAAAAAAGAAGGAACAATAATACTTATTACTGTTTTTAACGCCGCAAGCCAACCTACTTTGTATACATACCAAACTAGTAATAAACCAATTAAATATAAAAATAAATATGTCATAATTTAATTATAATTTTAAAAAATTAATTTGTTTGTCAACTTCAAAAATTTTTTAAATTAATATTTTACATAGACAATAATTACAATGAGTTTCGCTGAAATAAAAAAATTTCTTCAAAAAATGCAAACAGATGAATCTCTCAAAAATAAAGTAATCTCTTCAGCTACTGCTGATGACGTAGCTTTGATAGCGCAAGAATTGGGATTTAGCTTTTCAGGAGACGATCTATTAAGATTTAATGGACAAAAAGTTGACAAAGTAACAGTAAGGAAAGTGCAGCATCCAGGCGAATATCATTAATAAATTGCTTTAGCCACTAATCCAAATTGCTAGACCTCCTCCTTTCCCACGAGCACATAACCATTTTTTTTCTTTTCCCAAAGCTATTAGTGAGAAAAAAGGTCTTTTTTTAGGATCAGTATTTTTTAAAGAGGTATTTATTATCGGTATATTTAAAATCTTTATTAATAATTGCTCAAAATAAAAAGGTAAAAGTGGGCGAGGTCCCTTTAGGTATGCTTTTCCAGAAAAATTAATAGAGAGAACACCAAATTTTATTGAATTGCTTATTTCAAAAGTCGGTTCATTATTTTCCCCTATAGATTTGCTTAGTTTAAGAGATGCAGAAAGAACTTGAAGAATAGAACTTGATACATTATCAATACTTTTATCCCCCTTTTTATAAACATATTGAAATTTCCAAAAACCTAATAAATCATCAAATTGAATACCACTTCCATCCTTATTTGCTATTTTCTCCAAATTTTTAATTTCATCAAAATTTGGAAAACTATATTCCTTAATAATCATGTCTTAAGTGAGGCTAAATTATCAGCTATAAAAATAATTTAATAAAATGAGTCTAACTAAAAATTCTAGCTAAATATCAATTTATTATGAATTTATCTAAACATTTATGGGGTAAAAATAAAGATCTTGCATTTGCAAGTTTAAACAGCAAATTTGTTCAAGGAATTAAAAACGGTAATTTACCAAAAAATAATTTTCAATCTTATGTCGCTCAAGACTATTTTTTCTTAGAGAGTTTTGCTCGCGCATATGGATTAGCTATATCTAAATGTTTTGATATAAATGCAATAAGAACATTAAGTGAACTACTCCTTGGAGTATCAGAGGAACTAGTCCTCCATGAAAAATATGCAAAGGAGTGGGAAATTAATTTAACTAATAATAAGATAGAAATTCCTACAAAAGCTTATACAGATTTTCTAAGGAAAATATCTTTGGAGTCAAGTTGTATTGAAATTTTAGTTGCCATGACTCCCTGCATGAGATTATATGCATGGATTGGAAAAAAATTATCCGCTTCAACTTCAAATAATATTTATAAAGATTGGATAGTAACTTATTCAGATGAAAATTTTGAGAAACTTGCAAACTCTCTTGAAGAAATAATTGATACCTACAAAGGCTCTTATGATTTAGATCAATTAAATTATTTATACCAAGAAGCGATGGATTTAGAAGTAAAATTTTTTGAGGCTTATTCTGATTTTTAATAAACTTAAAATTAAAGATTATTTTTAATAACACTATGTACTCAAAAATATCTCTTACAGTTGGAGGAAGTGATTCAGGCGGAGGAGCAGGCATACAAGCAGACTTAAAGACTTTTATGTCTCATAACGTCCATGGATGTTCAGTAATTACATGTGTAACAGCACAAAATAGCGTAAATGTAATTGATGTAGAGGCAATAGGAACTCAAATGCTAAATAATCAGTTTGATGCTGTTTTTACTGACTTTAAAATTAGCGCTCTGAAAACAGGCATGCTTTTTAATGAAGAAATAATTTTTAATACTGCTTTAAAACTGAAAAATCAATCCATACCAAAAGTAGTTGACCCTGTAATGTGCACAAGAACTGGAGCAAGATTGTTAGAAGAAAGCGCAATTAATGCATATAAAGAATTTCTTATTCCTCAAGCAGTAATATTAACACCGAATATTTTTGAGGCCAATCTTCTTGCAAATACAAATATTAAAGATATGAATGATGTGGAAAAAGCTACTGAAAGAATTCTTGACTATGGTTGTAAATCGGTACTTATAAAAGGAGGGGGCATCCAAGAACTTAAAGGTAAAGATTTTTTTAAAGATAAAAAAGGTAACAGCTATTGGCTTAAAAATAAATTTATAGATACTCAAAATAGCCATGGTAGTGGTTGTACATTAAGCGCAGCCATTTGTAGCCATCTTGCCTTAGGTCTAGATTTATTAGAATCAGTTAATAAGGCAAAAACTTTTATTGAAAAATCTTTAATAAATTCTTATAAAATTGGAGCTGGACCTGGTCCTCTTGGACATTATCAATCGTTTTAGCCACCAAGAAACAAATTAATTTTCTTTATTTCGAAATATTTCATATTTTCTTTATACGAGACACACATTTGTGACAAATAAACGCTAATATCTTTACATAAAGTAATTAACAAAAATGGATTTTATCTCTAAAAAGCAAGGTTATGTACCCTTAAAAGCAGTTCCCTACATATTTGTATTAGCTTTTGTTCTAAGTATCACTACTTCTTCAACAACATTTGTTTAAATTTAAATCATCAATAAAATAGTGATTACTATTTTAATAAATGGAAAATTTTGATGTAATTATAATTGGTAGTGGAATAGGTGGACTATGTTGTGGAGGCCTACTCGCTTCAAAAGGAAAAAAAGTTTTAATATGTGAATCTCATTCCCAACCAGGCGGAGTTGCTCATACCTTTACTAGAAATGGTTATAAATTTGAATCCGGACCATCTTTATGGAATGGTTTAGAAAGCATCTCAAACACTTCCCCACTTGGGCAAATACTATATTTATTAGAAGAGCAGATAGAAGTAAAGAAATATAAAGGTTGGAAAGTTATAGTCCCCGAAGCAGAATTTGATTTAGAAGTTGGAGATTTACCATTTAGAAAAAAAGTTCAGGAATTAAGAGGTGATGAAGCATTAAATCAATGGGATTCCTTTATCAAAGCAGTTAAACCACTAAGCAGAATAATAGATAAAATGCCTCTTCTAACGACTTCTCCCGAGAATTTAAATTTACAAGAAATTTTGAAACTCTCAATAAAGTTTTTGCCTGATATCAATCATGCAAATAATCTTAGAAAAGGTTTTGGGGAAATGGCAAATAAATTTTTAACTGATCCTTTCTTAAATAATTGGGTTGATTTACTAAGTTTCTTAATAAGCGGAATGTCAATGGATGATACAAATACTGCCGCCATGGCAACTTTATTTAATGAATGGTTCAACCCTAATGCCCACTTAGAGTATCCTCTTGGTGGAAGCGAAAGTGTTGTAAATGCATTAGTTAGAGGCTTTAAGAAAAATGGCGGGAAATTACTTTTATCATCAAAAGTTAAAAATATTAATTTCAACAAAGATTTTGCCACAGGGGTAACTTTGGAGAATGATTCAATAATTAGCTCAAAATTCGTTGTGGTAAATTGTGATATTTGGAATAAACATTCTCTTGTACCAAGTCATCTTATTAGTAAATTTAAAAATAAAGAATTTAATGTAGAAAAATGCAAATCATTCCTTCATATACACTTAGGTTTCGATGCAAGTAATGTTGAAGATCTTCCCATACATACAATATGGGTTGATGATTGGGAAAGAGGAATAACAGCAGAGAGAAATATTGCTGTTTTTTCTATCCCATCAGTACTTGATCCAAGCATGGCACCAAAGGGGAAACATGTACTACATGGTTATACACCTGCAAATGAACCTTGGGAAATTTGGGAAAATCTTAAACCTAATACAAAAGAATATAACGATCTAAAAGAAGATAGATGTGAAGTATTTATGAAACCATTAAGAAAAATTATTCCAGATATTGATAAAAGGATTGAACTAAAAATGTTAGGGACTCCAGTAACACATCAAAGATTTACGAACACCCATTGTGGAAGTTACGGTCCAGCTATTTCAGCCAAAAAAAGTTTGTTCCCAGGCTATAAAACTCCTTTTAAGAATGTACTTGCTTGTGGAGCTAGCACTTTCCCAGGTATTGGCATTCCAGCCGTAGCGGCAAGTGGCGCGTATACTGCTGAGGCAATCTTAGGGAAAAAAGAATTTAAAGAGATTATTCGCAAACTTAACTAAAGTTTTTTTAATTTATTCTCACTTCTAATTATTTAGTTGGTTAAGAAATAAAAAAATTGATACGCAATCCTGCTCAGAGATGATATTGTTTAAGTAATCATTAATTTAACTAATAGGTTCTATATGTTTTTCTTATCAATTCCACAAGCTTGGCATTTAGTAGGAACTTGGTCTGAACAAGTACCAAGTGAATCTAGTCTTATTGGCATGGGCGAAGTGGAATTAATGATGACTCTTCACTCTATATTTGTGCCAATATTATTAGTAATTGGCGCATATTTTTTTATCACTCTATCTAGAGAGGAGAGAAGAAAAGCAAAAAGCTAAATTATTATTTAGCAGAACTTCTTCTTACCACCTTGCGACCGCTAGAAGAATCCAAAGAAATATTTTCATCATTTTTAATTTTTTGCATACCATTATTATCTAATTGATCCATTTCGGAGCAAATACCTACAACCATAGCAGCTTCAACATGGTCAGGAAGATCACCTATTGTAATTAAAGCTTTCAAAACTAATTGTAGTCTTGTATCCTTATCTAACTCAGGTCTAAGCTTTTTAACTGTACACCAAAGCTCTTTAGTTACTTCTTTTAGAAGTTCGCGATCTACTGACAAATTTACATCCTTTATTACTAATTTAAATTTAACAAACCATTGGGTTCATTATTATAGCGAGGACATAATTCAGTATCAGATTGAAATCTTTTAATTAAGCAAAAGAAAGTTGAATTAATTTAGTTTTTTTAATTTCGTTTCTAACAGAATCTTTCACATTATATTTTTTAAAATTTTTGTAATAATATTTTTGCAAATTACATTTACTATTTTTATTAAATTTTTTGCGACTATTTAAAAGAGAGTCCCACTCTTTTACATTAAACACGGCATAAGGAGAAGAAGGTAAAATTTTCA
>CACNWD010000025.1 GCA_902624085.1 uncultured Prochlorococcus sp. | reverse complement strand
AGTGAAATGGATCTTGATTTCCAAAGGATTGATAAAAAATCTTTTGCAAATTGTCCAGATATTTCTATTGATATATCTGTAATGGAAAAAACTAATAAAGGTATTGTTTTACCTTTAGATGCTGGATGGAGCGATATAGGCAGTTGGCAAGCTCTTTGGGAAACATCTGAGCAAGACGTGAATGGAAATTTTATCCAAGGGAGAGTACTAACTGAATCCACTAATAATTGTTATTTAAGTAGTGAAAAAAGGCTTTTAGTTGGGATTGGACTTAATGACTTAATTGCAATAGAGACGAGAGATGCAATATTAATTTCTGAAAAATCTCAAACTCAAAAAGTGAAGGATATCGTTAATATCTTAAAAAAAGAAAATATTCCTGAGGGTGAAAAACATCTTAAAATTTTTAGGCCTTGGGGTCATTATATTTCTATTGCCGAAGAAGCAAGATGGCAAGTAAAAATGATTCAAGTGAATCCAGGTGGAAAACTTTCTCTTCAAATGCATCATCATAGATCAGAACATTGGATTGTTGTAAATGGAAGAGCCAAGGTTGAAGTAGATGATAAAACTGATTTGTTAACTGAAAATCAAAGTATTTATATACCTCTTGGTTCAAAACATAGATTATCCAATCCTGGAAAAATTCCATTAAAAATTATTGAGATTCAAAGTGGTTCATATGTTGGGGAGGATGATATAGTTAGATTCGATGACGTTTATGGTAGAAACGATTCAAATTAAATTGTTTTTGTATTAATGACTTTCGAAGTGAAGAAAATCTGCTGCATTGGAGCAGGATATGTTGGGGGGCCTACAATGGCTGTAATTGCAGATAAGTGTCCATACATAACAATTAATGTCGTAGATTTAAATCAAGAAAGAATTAAATTATGGAATCATTCTGATTTAAATAAACTTCCAGTTTATGAAACTGGTTTAGATCGCTTAATAGAAAGATGTAGAGGTAAAAATCTTCATTTTTCAACAAAAATAAGAGAGAATATCGAAGAAGCTGATATGATTTTTATTTCTGTAAACACACCTACTAAAAACAAAGGACTCGGAGCAGGCAAAGCTAGCGATTTAAAATGGGTTGAGGGATGCGCTAGAGATGTAGCTAAATTTGCAAAAGGACATACTATAGTTGTTGAAAAAAGTACATTACCCGTTAAAACTGCTGAAGCTATAAAAATCATATTAACAGCTGCACAAAAATCCTCAAATTCTGAAAAAAAAATAAGCTTTGATGTTTTATCCAACCCTGAGTTTCTTGCAGAAGGGACAGCAATTAAAGATCTAGAAAAGCCAGATAGAGTTTTAATTGGTGGGGAAAACATTAATGCTATAAATTCATTAAGTAAAATATACGGAAATTGGGTTCCTAAAAATAAAATCATACATACAAATATTTGGAGTAGCGAATTAGCTAAACTCACAGCTAATGCATTTTTAGCTCAAAGAGTTAGCTCTATAAATTCAATTGCAGCTTTATGTGAAAAAACAGGAGCAGATGTAAGAGAAGTTTCAAAAGCAGTAGGTACAGATAGCAGAATTGGTTGCAAATTCCTAAATTCAGGGCCTGGTTTTGGAGGAAGTTGTTTTAAAAAAGATATTCTAAATCTTGTTTACATAGCAAATCATTTCGGATTAAAAGAGGTTGCTGATTTTTGGGAAAATGTAGTTGATTTTAATACATTTAATCAAACCAGGATTTCGCAATTAATAGTTAAAAAGCTCTTTGGGACAATAAGTGGTAAGAAAATATCTATATTAGGATTTGCTTTTAAAGCCAATACAAATGACACAAGAGAATCTCCAGCTATTAATATATGCAAGGATTTTTTAGAGGAAGGCGCTCATCTATCAATTCATGATCCAAAAGTAAGTAGTTTACAGATTGAAAAAGATCTAGGTATAGAAGAACAAAAAACAACACAATCTAACCTAGCAAGTGAAGGATCTTGGTGCTTTAAAGAAAAAATAACTGATGCAATAGAGGGAGCAGATGCTATCGTAATATTAACTGAGTGGGATGAATATAAAAAATTAGATTGGGATAAGGTCTCAACTTTAATGCGCAAGCCTTCATGGCTTTTTGATGCTAGAGGCATAATATCAAAAATTAATATTGAAAAAACAAATTTAAATTTCTGGAGTATTGGAGATGGGTCTTTATAAAAAAATAAAATGATTTTTATTTTTGTTGAATTTATTTAAATTTATTTTGGGTATCCGCTTGGATTTTTCTTAATCCAGTTCCATCCATCAATGCACATGTCTTCGATCGTATTTCTTGGTTTCCAATTAAGGATTTTCTCGGCCATTTTATTATCAGCCACAACGTAAGGGAAATCTCCCTTTCTCCTCTCAGTAAATGAATAGGGTATATCGCATTTATTTATTGACTTAAATGTATTAACTAAATCAAGTACGCTTGTTCCAATACCAGTCCCTATATTTAAAATCAATAATTTTGACTCAAATTCCATCAATTTGAGTAGTGCCAAATAATGTGCTTTTGCTAAATCCATAACATGTATATAATCCCTTACTGCGGTACCATCTATTGTGGGCCAGTCATAACCAAAAATCTTTAATTCTCGAGTTTGATTAGAAGATACTTTAATGATTGCTGGGAATAAATTATTAGGTTCTCCAAATGGATCTTCCCCAATAAGGCCAGAAGAATGTGCTCCTATAGGATTAAAGTATCTAAGTATAGATATTCTCCATTTATTAACATTTTCTTTATTTATATCTTGCAAAATTTTTTCTATTTCTGCTTTTGTCTGCCCATAAGGATTTGTAGGTTCAATTACAGAATTTTCATCTAGTAAAACTTCCTTACCCTGATACTTATAAATCGTTGCGCTACTACTAAAAACAATATTCCTACATTCATATTTTTCCATAACTTTAAAAAGATTTATAGAACCGTTTACATTAAAATCCCAATACTTCTCTGGGAATCTTATTGAATCTCCAACGGATTTCAACCCCGCTAGGTGAATAACTGCTTCTATAGGATTATTACTTTTTTTTGAATCAGAAAATATTTTTTCAAGAAATTTCTGATTCCTTAAATCACCATTATGAATATTAAATTTTGAATCGATTTTTAAAATATTTTTTAAGTAGTTTAATCTTTTTATAGCAGCTGGATAGCTATTGATAAAAGAATCTATTATCTCTAAGTCATTTCCATTCTCTAAAAGATTAATAGCTGTATGAGTACCAATATATCCAGCCCCACCAGTAATTAAAATCCTCATGTTAAGATTTCTGATGAATTTTGTTTTTTAGTTAATCACCATAATATTTAATATACCATTTTGCAAACTTCTTAATACCATCTTCTATTTTGGTATGTGGTTTAAATCCTACCCAATTTTCAAGCAATTTTGTATCAGCAGCTGTTGCTTCGACGTCACCTGGTTGCATTGGCATATTGTTTCTAATGGCCTTGACTCCAAGAACACTTTCAAGAATTTCTATAAAACGCAATAGTTTTACAGGTTGACTATTACCTATATTAAAAATTCGAAAAGGTGCAGAGGATATTGATGGGTCCTGATTTTTAGTATCAAATAATTTTGAAACAGTTGCTGGTTTACTACAACATCTTATTATTGCTTCAACAACATCATCTATATATGTAAAATCTCTCTCCATATTTCCATAGTTAAAAATATTAATAGGCTTTTTATTCAAAATGGATTTTGTGAATATCATAGGAGCCATATCTGGTCTACCCCAAGGTCCGTAAACTGTAAAAAAACGTAGGGCTGTACAACTTATATTGTGAAGATGACTATAAGTATGAGCCATTAATTCATTAGCTCTCTTTGTAGCGGCATAAAGACTTATGGGATGATTAACAGGCTGTGTCTCTACGAAAGGTAAATTCCTATTTCCTCCATAAACAGAACTACTTGAAGCAAAAATTAAATTTCCTATTTTATTTTTTCTACATTCTTCGAGTAAATTTGAAAATCCAACCAAATTGGTTTGAATATAATTCGAAGGATTATCTATAGAGAATCTTACACCCGCTTGAGCTGCAAGATTTACTACGATATCAAAAGTATATTCCTTAAAAAGTTTGCCTAATATAAACTTATCTTCCAAAGATTCTTTATAAAAATGCCAATTTCCTGGAAATCCTTCCGCATATAAGTTAATGTCTTTGATTCTATCCTCCTTAAGACTTATCTCATAGTAATCATTTAAATTATCTAGACCAACAACTACATAGCCATTTTGTAAAAGTCTTTTTACTAGTGCCGCTCCAATAAATCCAGCTGCGCCAGTAACTAAAATCAATTTAGACAATGTAAAGCCATCCTATGATATTAACTTTCAAAAGTTGAATATCCTCAATAATATATTTCAAATCAGCTTTACTTATGGAATCGGCTTCAGACACGATTATCAAATTTTTACATTGTATTAAACTATTTAAAGATGTTGAAGAAACAATATTTTTATCTTTTGAAAGTTTAATAGAGTTGATAAATAGATCTGAATTTTCACTTTCTATAGAATTCAAGAAGAGTAAGCCTAGTTTATTTTTGGAAGTATCTAAAGAAAATTTGTCTTTTATAAGTAAGAAAGAATTTTCCCAAGAATCTTTATCTTTTATTGAAAAAGTTTTAATGTAATCGTATGGTAAAGCTTTTTTAAAACTTTCAAGACTGTCAATAAGATCTTTTAGCTTATAAATTATAAGTGAATATATTGAACTTAATCCTAAACCAATAATTAAAGAAAAGAATAAAATTTTATTTCTTTTTGGTGAAACAGGACTACCATTAATAGTTACATCTGAAATAAGCTCCCATGGTTCCTCTTTTCTAGCCAAATCAAGCTTTAATACTTCCAATTGTCCCTCTATATTTATTAATAATTGTTCTGTTCTAGTAGCTTCTCTACGTAAATCTCTATATTTCAAAAGTATCGAACTTGGTCTGTCAAGAGATTTCTTTAATGAATCTATTCTAGACTTCAATGCAATTATTTGCGGAGCATTAGGCTTTAATAAAGCTGATTTAGTTACAAGTAATGATTCCAATCTATAGAGCTGATTAAAATTTTGTCTGAAGCGCGAAGTACTTGTTTTTATTTGTAAATTCCTTGAATCTGTATCATTTTTATTATTGCTATTTATACCTGTAGATATATCAGGAGGCAAAAATTCATCAAAATCAGCTAAATTGTTTTCTAGTGCAAATTTCTGCAATGCAGCAATTGATCTTCTAGATTCAATCGTTAATTTTGATTTTTGTTTTTCCAAGTAATCAATACCTCTTATTAGTCCTCTATTTCTATCTCTACCTGAATATTTTTGATATTCAGTAGATATTTTACTTAAAACTGGAATAACAATATCTTTATCTGCATCATTATATTTAATGTTTAAAACTGACGTATCTCTCTTAGTTGTTATATCTAAATTATTTAACCAAGAATTAAATGTAAAACCAGAAACATCATTACCCTTTTTTTTATATTCTTCCTTTACAAAATTAAAGACTGGCCTTAATGTAGATTGGCTTTTTAGAATCTGCACCTCAGTCTTTATATCAAATACTGAACCCTTTTGTATGAATTGATTGAGCGTTCCTGCATTTATTGATTGGAGGGGGTTTTGGTTAACCATAGAATTATTATTCCGCAAAACGATATCAAATTGGCCCTCCCAAATTGGTTTTTTAAACAAATAAATAAAATAACCAAAAACAACAAAAATAGTTGTTGTTAAAAAAATAAGTTTTTTATTGCGAAATAATATTTTAAAGATTTTTGCTATGTCTACCTCATCAAAATCTTCAAATTGTCTCACATTACTATCTAAATTATTAGTCATGGTATTAATCAGTGAAAATTTTATATAATGTATAGCTATTTACTATCGGAGAAACAACTTCTTTTATTAAGTCAGAAGACTTCCCAAATAAAGATCTTTCAATGTTTATTAAATCACCCCTTACGAGTATAGGATTTTGATATGAATCAAGTTTTGCAGATGGTTTTAAAGGAAAAGATCTTTTTTCAATAATGCCTTTTTCATCGTATCTCAAAAACTCTACATTACCTGAAAGTAATTTTTCTCCCCCTACCATACTAATTGCCTGATTTAGGCCGGCACCTCTCGGGACTATAACGCGTCCAGGACTTACTACATTACCTGTTATTAAAACTGGTAAAAAATCTGGAGATAAATTTGAATTATTTGCTTCAATTAATTGCTCAGTTAACATTACTTCACTTTTATTTATTGATATAATGTCTTGATCAAATATTCTTATATTCTGTGAAAGATCACCTTCTTTAAATAGAGAAACAAAATTTAAATTTGTGATTATTTTTCCTCCACCATCAGAGAGTTTATTCTGCCTAATTATTTTTATTGAGGATATATCAGAGTAAGGAGTAATTCCTTGTGATGCTTTTAAAGCATCGTAAACTGTTGGGAAACCATATGAGGTTAAAGCTCCGCTGGATTTAAATTTTTCATTTGGAAGAGGATTTACTACAGATTCGTTAATTTGATCTAAATCTAAAGAATCAAACAAATTTTGATTCTGAAATGATTGGGAACCATTAAAACTATATAATCCAGGCTTTACTACCTCACCTTTTACATAAACAGTTATAGGTCTATATGAAGTAATGAATATGGAAATATTTGGACTTTTTATATATTTTGAGAATTTAAGTAAAATTTTTTCTCTAGCTTCGTCTAATGTTAATCCGTTTAAAAAAACCTTTTCATAAATTCCTGGTAAAACAACATAACCATCAGGCATAATTTGCAAAGATCCACTATATTCAGCCAAAGATCTAGTTAATAGAAAAATTTTATCTGCTGGACCTAGAAGGTATTCTGTTTCATTTTTTGGATTTTCTAATGATATATCTTGGTCAAGTTTTTCGGAAGAAAAAACATTATCCTGAGCAAGATTTTCTAAACCTAGAGGAGCAAAAATTAAA
>CACNWD010000024.1 GCA_902624085.1 uncultured Prochlorococcus sp. | reverse complement strand
ATAGAAATAATTTAAAATTATTTAAACAAACGTAAAAAAGAAAATTAAAAAGGTGAAATGGTAGGATTTGAAACCAGAAACAATTGATAAGTGTTCAATGATTTCGATTAGTTCGTTTTAAAACGCTCAGCTACTTTTCCTATTTAAATACTTTAATTAATATTTTTAATAAAGTATAGAAAGTTATTTAATTAGTCCCATCCAGCACTTTTCATCAGTTTAATTGCTTGTGAGTTATTATCCCCAAGCTGCTCTACAGTAACACTATCAGGATTAAATCCACCAAAGTTTTGAACAATTGGGTTTTGATTGACTTCTTTTAACGGGTGTTCAAAAGTTGGAGCAGCAATTCCTTTACTTCCTCTTGGTGAAGCTAAAAATTCAAGTAATTTAATAGCTTCTGATTTATTTCTTGCATATTTTGCGACTCCTCCAGCACTAATATTCACATGAGCAGGATTAGGAGTAAGAACATTAACTCTTCTTGCATATAAAGTATCTCTCCTTCCATTAACGCCCGCTAGCATTCTCGCTACATAATAATGATTAACTATTCCAACTCCACATTTTTTCTTGGCAACCGCTCTCACAATTGCTATATCTCCAGGGAAAAATGGTTGTGAAACATTTGAAATCATTCCATTAAGCCAATCTCTTGTAGCTTCATTACCCTTATTAACTATTTGATTAGCCACTAATGATTGATTATAGGGACTTTTTCTGTTTCTCAAACAAACTTTGCCTTTTAGTGAAGGATCAGCCAAATCGGTGTAATCCTTAATTTTATTAATATCAACAACTTTCGGATTAGCCACAAGAACTCTTACTCTTCTTGTAAGAGCAAACCACTCATTACCTGTGTCTCTTAAATCCTTAGGAACATCATTTTTTAAGCTTGAAGATTCTATTGGTTGAAGTAAATTAGCTTTTGCAGCATTAGTTATTCTTGCTGCATCTACTAATAAAATTACATCAGCTTGTGAATTTGCACCCTCTCTTTTAAGTCTTTCTATTAGTGATATTCCTGCAGCCTCAATTAGCCTTACTTTTATACCTGTTTCTTCAGCAAATTTTTTAAATACAATCCGATCAGTATTGTAATGTCTTCCTGAGTATACTTTTACTTCTTTTTGAGTAGAATTTGCAGGAATATTAAAATTAAATAAAATAGGAAATGTTAAAGCTGAAAAGAAAAATTTCTTAAGTTTTTTCACTTTTAATATTGTATCTATGGTTACTTTATCTCTATCTTTAGTAATAGAACTTTAAAAGATATTTTATTTACTTATTAATGTATCATTTCTACCTATAATCAATGAATTATTTAACTTGTCCTTTACTTCTAGATGAAGAAATTAAGATATTAAAAGCAAATTTATCCTCTGAGGATAACTATTGGGAAGATGGGAAAAAAACAGCAGGTAGTCTCGCTTCAAAGGTAAAAAACAATTTGCAATTAAATAGAAATTCAGAGATCTCAAAAAAAAATGCTGGATTTATAGTTAAAAAGATCCTAACTAATCAACTAATTAAAAGCTTTGCTTTGCCAAAAAATATTCACGGGATAATGTTTACAAAATCCTCAATAGGCATGAAATATGGTCGCCATATCGATAATGCCTATATGTCAACAGGGAGAGCAGATTTATCCTTCACGATATTCTTAAATAAGAAAAATGACTATGAAGGTGGAGAGTTAGTTGTAGAGAATATAAATACAGAAAACAAATTTAAACTTAATGAAGGAGAAATTGTTATTTATCCAAGTACATATCTACATTCAGTAGAGGAAATAAATAATGGTGAAAGATTAGTTTGTGTGGGGTGGATTGAAAGCTATGTTAAAAGTATTGAAGAGAGAGAATATCTCTTTGATATTGATGCGGGTGCGAGGGGAATACTTGCAAAATATGGAAGATCAGATGAGTTAGATTTAATTTTCAAGTCGTACTCAAACTTGCTAAGAGTTTTAGGCAATTAAGAGAATCATATGTTACATCTAATAGATAATTAGAAAAAGTATTACTAAGATATTAATAATTTAAAAGAAAAAATGCCAAAAAAAAGTTCTATAGCAATGTTTATTGCTGCGACAAGTGCATTAGCTATTTCCTCGACTGATAGTACTGCTCTTAAAGCTGGAGAAAATGACTTAGGAGGAACTAAAGAATGGAATACTGATATGCCTATAAATGCCGATTTTATACTAGATGAAAAGGCTCAAAAACTAGCTGATGAAGCTAAAAAATCAACCACATGCATACCCATTGGAGAAGGTGAAAACTGTTGGTAAGAGAAAAAGAACCTCTTGAATAAGTAAAGAGCCATTTAATGGCTCTTTTTTTGAATAAAAAAAAGGCCTCTTTATGAGGCCTTAAAAATGTGTGTAAAAGAGTTTTGTTTAATAACTAAACGTTGTTTTTAAAATCACACCAGTTTCATCTGCTGTAGAACCACTATTGTCTTTACTATAGATAATAGGTGTTAATGTAATGCCGTCTGCATAATTATATGAGTAAAATACTTCATACATGGTTAGAGAATCAGCATTCTCGGCGTAAGGTGCTTTAGAACCTATTGCAGCTCCTAAAGTTCCATCACCAATTTCATCCCATTGCAAACCTATAAAGTAATGAGATGTTTCATCTCTTAAAGAATTTGCTACAGAATCATCATGATTTGTTTCAAGACCAGCACTTATAGATGGGAAGTTAGGTAGATCAGGTTGATAGTAGGCGTTAAAACCAATACTTTGAGTTTGGCCATCACCACTACCTGTAGTTACAACATTAGTTGCACTATGGTTTTCAATATTTGCCCATGAAACGGAAGCTCCAAAAGAATCTCCAGTATAAGCAAGTTGACCGCCAAGAGCATCTGTAGACTCTTTAGCACCAAGACCTACAGTACTACCTTGTCCTTCGTAACCGAGAGCAGCGGTAAAACCATTTCCAAGATCAAAGTTAGCTCCAAGAGCAACACCTAGACCTTCATCTAAATTTGCAGCTGAAACACCACATTTAGAGAAAGTATCCGCTTGAGCTCCATAAACACAAGCTGTGTTATAAAGAGTACTACCAGCAGCTCCTCCTCCAAATCCAGCGAAAGCATTGACTTTATCTCCTAACGGTATTGAGTAAGTGATTGAGTCAATTGTTACCTTTTTGCTGTTGCTTGTCATGTCAAGTTCTGTATAACCTGCTGAATGACCAGCTTGCATAACAACATCCAAAGAATCATTGCCAGTAAAACTACTTGAAAGAGCAATTTCCCAGTCAAAATTGGATATTACAGGGTCAGTAGTTCCACCTTCTTGTTTTCCAATTGCAAAGTTTGTAGTAAAACCAGCAGTTGTTGTTGCGGAAAATGTATCTACATCAAAATCATTACTTTGACTTTGATTAACACCTTCTCCACCAGCAAGAAGTGGGTTCTTACTTGATAGAGGTTTGAAAGTATCAAGGGATACTTGTACTTGATCTTGAGAGTAACTAGTTACATCTCTAAAATTAGATTCATTCGCATTAGCTACAACTGGAGCAAAAAGTCCTAGAGCGGCAGGTGCTAGAAGTAATTTCTGAAATAATTTCATTGTACTTCTCTCTATTTAGAATTTAAATGTAGTAGCTACGACAAAACCGAAGATGTTATCGTTTGAGACTGAAGTATTTTTAAGATCAGATCCACCGAATATACCAGGGGTAATTTCTATTGAATCATTAGGCTTAAATGAGTAATATGCTTCCCAAAGGAATGGATCAATACTTGCAGTTCCAGAAGTAGTATGGTTTGAACCTTTGATAGGCTGACCGAAAGCTATACCAATTGTATCGTCTGCCTGGAACATGTCTGACCAGTTCAAACCAACTGAGAAACCTTCACCTTCTTTAAATCCACTACTTACACCTTCAAAAGAAGCAGTATCATAACCAACTGAAACAGATGGAACAGCTGTTCCAGTCTCATCTGGTCTCCACCATCCTCTTAGAGCAAAACCAGTAGTATCTTTACCTACATGACTTACAGTTGAGTAGTATGGATAACCATGTGTCCAACCATCTTGTTGAGTAGTGTATGTAGCTGAGAAATGATAGTTATCACCAGTATAAGCACCCATAACATTGAGCTTGGTGTCATCATCTTTAGTTAACAAACCTGTTGTTGTTGAACCTTGCTTAGAGTTAAGTGTTATAGATGAAGCGAAACCATTATCACCTTCATACTTTAAACCAACACCAACACTTGAACTAGCACCAAAAGCGATACCATGACCACCAAATCTAAATGCCTTCAAAACTTTAGGCTTATATACAGATGGAGTTGCAGCTAGCATATAGTAATTTTCGATTAATGGACCGACTGTAGCTGTTACTTTATCTCCAACTGGGAATGTGTACCAGATCTTATCAACTTTAAGAATGTTGTCAGTTCCACTTGTTTCATTATGGTAGGTATGTGGTTTTTGACCGAAGTTAGTTTTGATGCCATTTCCAGGACCACTTGCTTTCAATCTTACGTATAAATTGTCATCACCAGTAAAACTAGAGTTTAAATTCATTTGATATACGTAACCAGCAACAAGCTTATCTGTTGTAGTTGCAACAACGTCAGGGTTACCATCAACAGCTCCTAAAAGGAATACTGCTTTACCATCTAAGGTTGTTGTATCAGAGAAGGAACCAGCTTCGAATTCATTCATTCTTGCTTCGATACCATCTACACGGCCTCTTAATAATGCAAGCTCACTTGAGAATTCATCAATAAGAGTTCTTTCAATGTTTGATACTTCAGCTACGTCTCCTAAGCAAGAATTGACGATAGATGCAGCTTCGAAACGTGTTAACGCTTTGTCGCTTACATTTATGTCGCAACCTCTTGACTTAACAAGATCTTTAATAGACTGGTGAGCCCAATCTCCTGGCTGAACGTTTAAATAATTGTTTGTAAATCCTGCAGACTTAGAGCTATTGGAATAGCTGTTCATATCTTCAAGATTGACGTCAGTTGCTTGAGCAGCAAATGGAGCAATCATGCTCATTGCGGCACCCGCGACCAACAATTGTTGGAAGAGTTTCATTTTACCTCACACAAAATAACCCTAAAAAGGGGTATTACAACTTTATTGCATTACAATAAAACTGCCAGAGTCAAAAGATTCTGCAATTTGTATATTTTTATACAAAATTAGCCTATTAGGTTATCCTTGCTGTTTTTCAGCCCAAGAGTTAGCTACTTCTTTAGCGAGATTTCTAATTTTTTCAATATACTGAGCTCTGTCTGTGACCGAGATCACACCTCTTGCATCGAGCAAATTAAAGCAGTGGCTACATTTTAAAACGAAGTCAAAAGATGAGTAGGTTAAATTCTTTGATATTAAACTTTGAGCTTCTTCTCTATATATATTAAAAAGGTTTCGAAGGTTATCAGGATTGGATTCTCTAAAATTAAAGTTACATTGATCTTTTTCAAAGTCTAACCAAATATCTTTGTAAGTTGTATTTTTATCCCAATTTAAATCCCAAATATTCTCTTTGTTTTGTAAAAACATTGCGATTCTCTCAAGGCCATAAGTAATTTCTATAGGAATTGGGTGGCAATCAATTCCTCCACATTGCTGAAAATAAGTAAATTGTGTTACTTCCATGCCATCTAACCATACTTCCCAGCCAACTCCCCATGCGCCTAAGGTAGGAGATTCCCAGTTGTCTTCTACAAATCTGATATCATGGTTCTTTGTGATAATTCCAAGTCTTTCTAGAGAACTTAAATATTTTTCTTGGATCTGTTCTGGAGATGGCTTTATAATTACTTGATATTGATAGTAGTGTTGAGCTCTATTTGGATTCTCACCAAATCTTCCGTCAGTAGGCCTTCTACAAGGCTCAGCATATGCTACCGACCACCCTTTAGGACCTATCGCTCTTAAGAACGTATGAGGACTCATCGTACCGGCACCCTTCTCAGTATCGTAAGGTTGCATTATCAAACAACCCTGTGAAGACCAGAATAAATTTAAATTTAAGATTATATCTTGAAAAAACATCTTTAGAAATTCGTAATAAAATATATTTAGGATTAAAAAATTTTATTTAATTGATATTATTTTTTTTGACTTTTGCTTCTTTTAATTTGCATTTTTTAATATAAAATGAGGGTGAATATATTCCGCAATGGAATGATAGAGATCAATAATTTTTAGTCATGAAAAAGGTTAGTGGAAATGGACCATAAGTTAGAGAATTTTGAGAAGGATCATTATATTGACATGTTAATAAAATCCCTTCTCCAAGGCCATACTCTGACCTAATATAAACTTCTCCTGATTTTTGATTTCCTTTCATAAAAACATTTCCTTTTGCCTTTAATTTTTCAAACTCATTAAAATTTATATAAGGATATTTTTGAACAAACATCCTTAAGGCATTTTTTGCTTCGTTATCACTTTTAGCCATTACACCTACAGTGATCCAATCGGATTTATTGATTTCAAGATCCAATTCTCTAGAAAGTTTTTGAATTTGACTCAAATCAAGTATTGGAGCAGTTTTATACTTATTCAAATCAATTAGTTCATTAATTTGCATATTTCTAATAAATTAATTAATTTAAAATTTCTCAACCAAAAGTCCTACTATTCCATGCCCACATCTTTGGATCAACATCTTGATAGAAAATATAAATTCTTTTATTTGAAATATCCAGTTCATTAGAAAAGAAATCACAAATTGGCTTTGACATCTCTGAGGGTTCAAGAGATCCTATTGATTTAATTTCAATAAAGCAACATGGTTCATTGTTTCCTGAAAAACACATATTCAATGAATCAATTAATTTAACCATCACAAAATTCTCAGGTTTTTTTAGTAAAGATGAAATGAATTCTGAACTTTTTACTAAAAGAATTTGTTCATTTTTTATCTTTTTGTTTGTAGAAATATTTAATAAGGGCACTTTGTTATAACTTAGATGTTTTTATTATCCCAAAAATAAAAAAGGATTGATTATCAAATATACAAATTATTAGTTGAAAGTAAAATTTATATTCACGAATCTTAAAAATCATTATTAGTTTTAATGAAAATATATTTTATTTTGGACATATTAACTTATCAACAAAGGCAAAAGCCGGATGAAACAAACGATAGTGAGTTTTACTCTACTCCTAAATTTGTATATCATTTAGATGCAAATTTCAGAAAAAATCTTTCTGAACTATATGAAAAAGAGTTTGAAAATAATTGTTCTGTGCTTGACTTAATGTCGAGCTGGGACAGTTATCTTCCAAGAAATTATAAATATAAGAAAGTTATTGGTCATGGTCTTAACAAAGAGGAACTTGAAAGAAATAAAGCTTTTGATGATTATTGGATACAAAACTTTAACGTTAATCAAAAGATTCCACTTGAGAGTGAAACTATTGACTTTTGTTTAATGGTTGCAGCATGGCAATATTTGCAATATCCAGAGAAAATAGCAAAAGAGATCTCAAGAATTTTAAATCAAAAGGGAAAATTATTAATAGCTTTTTCGAACAGGGCTTTTTGGCATAAAGCTCCTAATATATGGACTTACTCAAATGAGACAGAACGGATTGAGTATGTAAGAAAAATACTGGTTGCGAATGGTTTCTGTGAGCCCAGAGTAATCAAAAAATTTACTGAAGAAAATTCCTTATTACCTTTTTTAAATCGTGATCCTTTTTATTGTGTTATTTCTGAGAAGAAATAATAATTTTAAAAGAATTAGTAATTAGAATAATTGTTTATCAAAATTAGTCCTAATTTATAATTTATGTATATCATTGGTTAGACATCTCAAAAATAAATGGGTTCTAAAAGAGAAAAATATCCAGAAAAATGTCCATGGGATCTTGGTCCTAAACAACATTTAGCTGAAAAAGGTAAATGGACCTTAAGATCAGGAGAAATTTGCGTAAGTTTTAGTAAAAACAAGCTTGATAACAATTACTTTCATGTTATTAGTAATGAAAATGAAGAACAAATATTAGCTTTTAGAGCAAGATTATTATATCAAAAGCTCCTTGATAAAGGATTCAGACTCGTTGAATAAAAAATTAAACATTGAAATTGAATAAGACATTAAAATAAAACTCTTAATGTTATTTATATTGAATTTAATTCCTTAAAAATATACTCTACTTTATTTTCTTTATCATTATCATCATGGAACTTTATAATCCTTGATTCAAGCACCCAAATATTATTAATACCTAAATTTACAAAATTATCCTCATATTTCAATATTTTTGATTTAGG
>CACNWD010000023.1 GCA_902624085.1 uncultured Prochlorococcus sp. | reverse complement strand
TTTAAAATAAAAGTTTGTAAAGCTTGGAAGATATTAGCTACAACCATATACAGAAGAACTCCTGCTGGGAGTGGGAAGAACAAAAACATTCCTGTTATCATTACAGGTGTGATTTTGTTAGCAGTTGATTGTTGAGGATTGGCAGGCATCCCTTGACCAGAAAGGAATTGAGAAAGTAGTAAAGTTAAACCAAATGCTCCAACTAAAGCTGCTATATCCCAATTAATAGAACCATCAACATAAAATCCAACTTGACCTAGTGCTTTTATAAATAAAAACCCACTTTTAGCAGCTAAACCAGGAATTTTGGCTTCAATTGTTGCATCTCCCGCTTGAATGGGAGTGACGACACCTTCATCGCTTATCTTTACGTTCTCTGAACCCTTTGATACTGACCAGGAAGGCATAAACTTGGAGCCTTCATCATATTTTGAAAGCACCTCTGAATAATTATTACCTGTTGTAGTTTGGAGATTGATTTTTAGTGTATCCTCTAATCCTAATTTTGTCCCATTAGGAATTGAAGCAACAACAGGAAAATGAGTTTTTTCATTGATAAATATGGAATGTCTTGGAGAAGTAAATGGTTTTGGTTCAATTGTTGCTATTTGTTCTTGAGGTAAGATTTTGAGATTTATGTTGTAAGGAACATCTGCGAAAGGTGATCCTCGTAACGTCGCAAATAAAGCAAATAGGACCGGCATTTGGACAATTAAAGGGAGGCAGCCTGCGAGTGGACTTCCAAATTCATTCATTAATTTCCCAAGTTCTTCTTGTTGTTTTTTTGCATTACCAGCAAACTTAGACTTAATTTCAGCTTGCCTTTTTTGCATTACTGGTTGAGCTATTTTCATTCTCCTAGCACTTCTTATAGACCCAGCACTAAGGGGGAACAAAGCAATCCTAATAACTACAGTAAGAGCGACAATGGCTAATCCATAACTTGGTACGAGACCATAAAAGAAATCCAGTATCGGGATTAATAATTTTTCTGAGATGAACCCGATCACGATATTACAAAAAAGAATAGTTTAGTAGAAAACTTATTTTACAAGATAAAGGAAACATTTTGCGATTTTAAATTTTTTAAGTTTTAGCCGCAAAACCTTGAGTTTCTCCAAGATTAGGTGCCTTTACATTTTTAGACATATTTTTTTCTAAGAAATTTTGCTTTTCTCTAAAAGATGGCAATGACTTCATTTCGACTTTAGAACCATCATTAAGAATTAAAACCATATCCCCATAAGATCCGAAACCTCTCGGAACAGATCGAATCTCTTTTATATTACTTAACGAAACTTGGGTTTTATTCCTTCCAAACCAACCTCCAATAATAGTAATTCTTTTATTAGTCATGGTAAAACGAAGCCATAACGATCTTACAATTGCTGCAAATGCAAATGGTAATCCTAATATGGTTAAACCTGCTAACAAGTTGATAATTAAATCACCTTTGGCAGGACCACCTTCATAAAATACTTCTTCGTTGATAGCAATCATTTTAGTAGACCAGTTTTAAAGAATAAAGTTTGAAATTCCCTTAATAATTCAGTTTCGTAATTATAGAAACTTCCACTCTTTAGGTTAACAACTACCCAGTAGGGAATGTGGTTATGTTTTTTCTTGAAATCCTTCAAAAAATTTTCTTGCAATAACCGTCTTATTTTATTTCTCACAACTGATTTTTTGGAAACCTTCTTACTTACAGTTATTGCTAATTTAAAGTTGTTAGGAAAATTAAAATTCTTATGGGATAAGAGTATTTGAGGCGAAGATTTTGCAATTTTAAAATCCATTAACTTCCCATAATATTTTTTTGAATTTTCATGAATATATTTAAATGTTCTATGACCTTTTAGTCGCATTCTTTTGGGTAAAGCCATTTGTTACTCAGACTGCAATTCTATCTCTTCCCCTTTTTCTCCTGCTTTTGATAACTCTTCTTCCAGTATGAGAGCGCATTCTTACCCTAAAACCAGATACGCGCTTTCTCTTTCTTGATGTTCCACCTAATGTTCTCTTGGTCATTGACTTTAATTCTTTTTAATAATTTAGCATTTATTATATCCCTTATTAAGGATCAATAGTAATAGTCCAACTACCTATGTAGTTTGAAACGGGTATTGGACCTGACGATTTACCGAAAGAGTGGAATTGATAAAGTCCAGGTTTTCGCGGATTATTAATTTTAAAAACTACTGCATAAGTATCTTTGTCAGATGGGACTGGAGAAATAGGATATATCTCTATTTTTTTAGTGTCATTGTTTAAAACAATATCGGAGTTAATGTTGTTGAGGCATTTCGACTTTGAAGTATATCCTCCTATATTTGCTTTGCATAAGGTAATATTTTTTGGCTTAATAGAAGATTTAAATTTATCAGGTATCTTTATGTTTATTGATAGTAATCCAGTTCTTCTATCACTTGGCCTAAGAAATAAAAATATTTTATTTTTATAATTTCTCTTTGCTGTTGTTTGATACCATTTTAGTCCTCTATAACCATCATTAGGATTCCATTGAAATTCTAATGCATTTGATGAATTAATATAGAAGGGTAATAGAGAGAATAAAAAACCTGAAAATAAAACTGCTTTTATCTTTTTTCTAAAAGTAAATCTTGAGTAATTCATTGAGAAGAATTTAAGAAATGGAATAATATTTAATTAATTTTTTTTAATATATTATCATCTATCCGGCCTTAAAGTAGACGATTCATTTAAATAAGGATGGACTGATTTCTTTCCCGATTCCAAATAAACTAACGCTAATAATCTTATACAGAATTTAATATCATTGGGAACAAACATCTGTTGACAATCTAATAAAGCAACCTTATCAAAGTTAAAATGTTTCCTTGCAATTGAAGCAGGAAAACAAGTAGTAAGGTCTCTCGTTACAGTAAAAGTAATTGAAATTATATTTTCTTGTTTAAGATCATTTCGAGTAATTAATTCTTGAATAAGTTCAATTACAGCATCTTTTATAAAACAATCTGTATTACCTTTAGAAGTAGTAGCACCCCTTAAAGCAGTTAATACAAGATTAGGATCAATTTTTTCAGTCATGCAACATATTAATCATTATATAGCCAAAGTAATTTATTAATTGTCTCAATCTCAAAGCTAATAAGATTTATTAATTTTTCAGTAAATTCACTCCCTGGAATAAGTCCAAGTAATTTCTTCTTTTTTTTGCCAATGGTTAAGGGTTCAATTTTAATATCAGTATTTGTCATTTCGGCAGCTATTTGTCTTGCTTTGTACTCGTCACCAATTTCATCCACTAAACCTAATTCCTTAGCTTGAGAACCTGTGAAAATGCGTCCATCAGCAAACTTTTTAACATCTTCAACTGGAATATTCCTCCCTTCAGATACAGCATTTGTAAATTGTTCATAACTTTCATTGATTAGATTCTGCAGTAAGTCTCTGCCCTCTTGGCTTAGAGGTTTATCAGGTGAAAGGATATCTTTAAAAAGACCACTTTTGACTGTCTCAAATTTAATACCTATTTTATCTAACAGTTCTGAAATATTATTTCCTCTAATAATGACTCCAATTGAACCTGTTATCGTTCCAGGATTTGCGACTATTTTGTCTGCTGCCACGCCAATGTAGACTCCGCCTGAAGCCGAAATATTACCAAAACTAGCAATGACTTTACAGCCTTTCGATTTAAGTCTATTAATTGCAGAATAAATTTCTTGACTGTCACCTACCGTCCCTCCTGGACTATCAATTCTCAAAATAAGCGCTGGAAATTCTCTCTCCTCAACTTGTTTAAGAGCTTTAAGAGTAGCAACTCTTGTTGAACTTGAAATAGGTTCTTCAATTACAATGCGAGCAATCCTTTTTTTGGATTTTCTTCTAAAAGGCCAAATCATTTTTTTGTTTTTTATTATTAATCTTAAATAACATTAAAAAGATTATCAGTAGATTTGATGAATTTATTTTTAAATTGGTTTTTGATGATACTCCCTTTCGCACTTTGGGGAACTTCTATGGCTGCCATGACCCCTCTGGTATCAAGTGGTGGACCTGAAATTGTCGCTTTTTTAAGATTATTACCTGCAGGAATTCTTGTCCTGATTACAACATATTTGCTTAAGAGAGATTTAAAGATTTACAGGTGCGATTTGAAGTGGTTTATTGTTTTTACAATCGTCGACGCAACATTTTTTCAATTGTTTTTAACTTATGGAATTTCTGAAACTGGAGCTGGGTTAGGATCTGTTTTAATTGATTCTCAACCATTAATAGTGGCTCTTCTCGCTAGAGCTATATTTGGAAACTTAATAAACCCTATTGGATGGTTGGGTTTATTGTTTGGCTTAGGAGGAATAATTTTTCTTGGATTTCCTCAAGAATTTTTAGAGAAATGGTGGTTAATGTCGGATACAAATTTAGGTGATATAAATTTTAATATTGGTGAAGCCTGGATGTTGGCAGCGGCATTGTCAATGGCATTAGGAACAATACTTATTAGATTAACCTGCACAAAAAGTGATCCTGTTGCAGTTACAGGTTGGCACATGGTTTTTGGCAGCTTGCCTTTAATTCTTAAATATTCTATTGATACCAATTTTCAATCATTTCCAGATTGGACTTTTACAGAGTGGGGTTTAATGTCCTTTGCGAGTGTCTTTGGAAGCGCTATTGCATATGGATTATTTTTTTATTTTGCTAATAATAAGGAAATCACAGGTTTTAGTACACTTGCTTTTTTAACTCCTGTTTTTGCTTTGTTAAGTGGAGGCGTTTGGCTAGATGAAAGATTAACGGTTCTTCAATGGGTTGGTGTGGTTTTTGTATTGGGTTCAGTTTTTTTTGTTAGCCAGAGGAAATCTTTATGGGAATTAAATAAGACTGAGAGTAAAATCTAAATAGGATAAGCATTTGGTTACTTCATAGGATGAGATTAACAATAATAAGTACTCCGATAGGGTTCTTAGGAAGTGGCAGAGGTGGAGGTGTTGAATTGACTTTAGATTCATTAGTAAGCGGATTATTAAAACAAAATCATTTCATAAATGTTGTAGCTCCAATTAACTCAAAGTTATCTGATAGTTGTAGCTCTGCTAATTTATTCGCTGTGGAAGGCTTTGAACAAAGGAGTTGGCAACATCAGGATTATTTTGCTCATACCCAAAATCAAGAGGGTTCTATTATTAATGTAATGCTTGAAAAAGCGCTCTCTTTAATGCAAGATTGCGATGCAATTATAAATTTGTCTTATGATTTATCACCAATTTCTAAAACTTTAGAAATTGATTTTCCTATTTTGCATTTAATAAGTATGGGTGATGAAAGTTTGGAGATTAGTAATATAATTTCAAAGGTATATGCCGAATTCCCTTATAATTTTGCCTTTCATAGTAGAGCACAAGCCTCAGACTTTCCTTTTATAGAGGATCCAATCATCCTTGGTAATGGTTTTGAATTATCAAAATATACTTTTCAAGAAAAAAAAGACGGTCCATTGGCATGGGTTGGAAGAGTTGCTCCAGAAAAAGGGCTTGAAGATGCTGCATATGTAGCTGCTGAAATTGGAGAAAAACTTAATGTATGGGGTTTCATTGAAGATAAAGATTATGCTTCTAAAATTTCAGCATTATATCCATCTGGAAAGATATGTTGGAAAGGTTTCTTACCAACTAATAAATTACAGGAGGAGTTGGGACAATGTAGAGCTTTAATAAATACTCCAAAGTGGAATGAAGCTTATGGAAATGTAATAGTTGAAGCATTAGCTTGTGGTGTGCCCGTTGTTGCGTATAAAAGAGGGGGGCCTGGAGAAATTATAAAACATGGAGAAACTGGTTTCTTAGTAAAAGCTGATGATAAAGAAAGTCTTCTTTTGTACTTAAAACAAATTGATCTTATAAATCGTAAAAAGTGTAGAGAGTGGGTTGAAAATAATGCATCTTCAAATATTTTCGCTCAGAAGGTTGTTAGTTGGCTCAAAAGAGCTATTAAAGAATATGGATGATTTGAGAAATTTATGATAAACATTTTTGGTAACAAGAGGTTCTTAACCCTTTCATTGGTTTTTATTTTTGGATTCTTTCTTCTTCTAGTGGGATTAGGTTCCACAGGTCTTGTTGATGAAACACCTCCTCTTTTTGCCTCTGCTGGTAGAGCGATGAGTCATTCTGGAGATTGGCTAACCCCAAAGGTTAATGGAATTTTACGTTTTGATAAGCCACCTTTTTACTATTGGTTAATGGCTATATTTTATTCCATTCCAGCTAATGAAAAGTGGGATCAGTTAGGCTCTCTCTCTGCGAGACTCCCTTCAGCCTTGTCTACATTATTTTTGATGATGATGATTGCTGATACTGTATTCTGCGCTACTGATAATCCTAAATTAAAGATGCAGCTTTCATTGATAGCATCATTAAGTTTTGTCTTATCTCCATTGATCATAATCTGGAGTAGGACAGCTGTTAGTGATTCTCTCTTATGCGCTGCCATAGGAGCAAGCCTCCTTGCTTTTTGGAGAAAAATCGCAAGCGAAGAGGAGGCTATTTGTATCGTTCCTTGGTTATTTTTAGCAATTGCAATATTAACTAAGGGACCAGTTGCTTTCGTAATAATTTTTATAACTTTATTTAGCTTTCTATTAACTCATAAAAACTGGAAAAAATTTCTTTTAAAAATAAACCCAGTCAAAGGTCTTTTCTTAACTTTTTTATTAAGCTCACCATGGTACCTTATACAAATATTTCAGAAAGGTAATGTTTTTTGGGATAATTTTTTTGGTTATCATAATTTGAAGAGGTACACTTCTGTCGTTAATAATCACGCAGAGTCATGGTGGTTTTATCTATTCATATTAATATTAGCCTCTTTACCCTTTTCTATTTTTTTAATTCATGGAATAGCTGATACGATCGGGGAGTTAATTAAAAAATTTCAAATTAGATCGGAAAATTCTAATAATGTGTACATATTTTCTTTATGTTGGTTAATATCTGTTTTTTTATTTTTTAGTTTTTCAGCTACAAAACTCCCTAGTTATTGGATTCCTGCAATACCTGCCGCTTCAATTTTAATTTGCAGAAGTGCTCAGACATTAAATGATAGAAAAAATAGTATTTCTTTAATTTGGATTCTTACAACTTTAATATTATTTGGTTTTTCAATAGCCTTCTATTTCTCTGATAGTTGGTTGATATTAATTAATGATCCCGAAATGCCCGATCTCGCAAATCAAATAAAAATTAATGGTCTTATTATTAAAGCAAAGCTTTTCTTTACTTGTTTAACAATAATATCTACCTTTTTTATATTTAAATTTCCATCAAAATCATTACTTATTTTTCAAATATTTTTCTTCTTAGGCCAATTTTCTTTAATGCCACCTACAAGGAAATTGGCTGATAATCTTAGACAATTACCACTGAGAAATATCTCCAAGAGAATTACTAGGGTAAGATCTAATAGAGAACCAATAGCAATGATTGGTATTAGAAAACCTTCATTACATTTTTATTCAAAACAAATAGTTTTTTATGAATCAAGTTCTGCTTCTGGTTTGGTTAATTTATCTGAGAGATTTAATTTTGGAAAGAGAAGTAATGACTTAGATCGGCCTAAT
This sequence comes from uncultured Prochlorococcus sp., assembly GCA_902624085.1. Classification (GTDB taxonomy): domain Bacteria; phylum Cyanobacteriota; class Cyanobacteriia; order PCC-6307; family Cyanobiaceae; genus Prochlorococcus_A. The sequence continues at coordinate 5,097 of CACNWD010000023.1, read as the reverse complement.
TACCAATCTGATAGCTTTTTGGTAGTAATTGACAAATATTCAAAAAAAGAAAATCATTGGAATAATATAAATTCTCAAAAGCTTGGAACTTATGGAATTTATAGTTTACTAAGGATCAAAAGGAGGGATTTAAACCTTTCTGCAAAAAAATTTAAGGACGTTGGAATAAAACCAACATGGAGAAACGAAAAATTTGAAAAATTTTAGGAGAGTTTTCTTTTTTTTATAATATCTCTAAGGTCTTCTAGGCTACAGCTACTAGGTATTCTGATTCCTTTTAAATCTTCATCTATTTCTAAATCTATAACTGAATCCTCTGCTAGAAAACTTAAAACTTCATCAATACTTATTCCCATATCATTAGCCATTTCGGAAATGAGCCTTAATGTACCTCTCCTTAAGGAAAGGTTTATCCTTAATGGAACATATTCATTTTGAGAATTAATTGACTTCATAAAGAAAATCTTAAGACATTATGTTGATTTCTGCACCTCTTGTTTACAATTAATAAGTTTCATGTATATGTTTTTCAATTAATCAATAATTTAGAAATTAGTTATTAGATATAGCAGGGGTATTGTGATCGTAGATGCAAGTGTTGTTGTAAAGAGAGCTTTGGCTGCTAACTCTCTTTGTCTCTTAAAAGCTTCTGCTAATAATATTGTTGAGATGGCACTTGGTGTACCCGCCTGGAGTACCAGTGCAGTTGTTGCTATTTTCTCTAGATTAAAAAGTCGACAGACTATATAAATACATATAGGTAAAACAAATAGTTTTAAAAACAATGAATATTTTATATTCTTTCTAAATTTCAATATTATTTTTTTACGATTAGTTATTATGCCAAGCCTTGCTCCTACTACAATAATAGCTAAATAGATTACAAACCTTGCAGGGATCCAAAGCAAGTCTTCCATTAAATTTTCTAAACCAAAAAGATAAATTATTAAGACTCCTATTATTCCTCTTGAAGCTGGGCTATTAAAGATAGACAATACAAGTTTTCTAAAATTCAAAAAAGTAGAATTAGAACTTGTTTTTTGAAGTAAGTATGGACCAAATATCCAGGAAAAGAGAGTTGTCCCAAGATCAAATCCAATCGTGAGGTTGATAGTTTCTGTTGGCAAAAGCGCAATAGCTATAGGTATTCCTAGAAAGGATGTATTACCTATTAAGCCTGCTAATTGTAATGAATAATTTGGAAATATATTTTTTAATACTGGTAGATAATTAATACAAACTATAAAAGAAGCAATTATGGTAAAAGCTAATATCGCTGAATTAATTAAATCAATATTTATTCCAGCTCTTAAAAGTAAACCCATAACACTTATGGGGATCCCGAACTTTATTAAGCTTATAGATATTTTTTCAGAGGCTAAGGGCTTAATTTTGCCAATAAAAAAACCAATTATTAAAAATGGAACAATATCAATAAGTAAATTAGAAATAGGCCTTTAAACGTAAAATCAAATTGTAACTTTAAATCAGTACAAAATAAATAAACAAATTTAGAAATTTCAAATTAATTTCCATACAGCATTTTCAGGAATAGCAGGACTTTTAGAAAAGTCTTCTGGTTCAGTAGTTATAACTCTCCAATTTGGCACTCTACAAGTAACATAAGCAGGGCTTTCAATTAAAATTCCTGGTTTCTCATCAAAGGTGCATGTAAAACCTTCCTTCCAATGGCCATTCATGTTTAAATTGCCTCTGAACCAAACCCAGCATTTTGTGGTTTTCAAGAAATTTTACGATAATTTACATACAGATAATAATTTATATCTTTCAGTTTGTTTAATAAAATTTATACAAATGTGTTTATCAATAAGACAGAATAATTTACTTTTTTGAAAAAGCAATTTTAAAAAATAAAATTAATAAATTTAATATAAAGGTAATAACGTTAGCAATTAGTATTGGAGTTGATGAGATTTTATATCCATAAATAATCCAAGAAAATACACCAGTTAAAAACATTATTAATGTTATTAGTGAAACATCTTCTGCCTTTTTCGTTCTAATGGTTTTTATTAGTTGTGGTAAAAAGGCTAATGTGGTTAATATTGCCGCAAAATATCCAAAGAACTCAATATTAAAATTATTCATAATTATAAATATTGATTTAAAAAATCTAAAGGTGATTTCATGTTTTGGGAGTAATTAAGTACATCTTTGGAAAAATATTTATATATCACATCATTGTTTTGATTTATAATAAAAGTACAAGATCTTTGTGGTAAGAACTTAGTATCAATCATATAATCTTTCCAGTTTTTAAATATCTCAATCATATTATTTAATCTAAATGTAGCTAACTCAAATGGTCTTAAATAGCCTTTTCCGAAAGGTCTCTCAAATAATTTCCCTGAAAATTTAAAAAAATTAAATAAATTTATAATGTCTGTTTCATTGTATATCTGGCTCGAGTCTTTATCACCTGTATAACCTCTAATTACTTCTATTAAAGTTTTCGATGAGCCAATTCCCATAAGCATAAGGGTCATATTAATCCAACCTCCTAATCCAATGTCTAAACCTTGTGATGCGCCTACAAGTCTGTGTAATTGATTATCATTAACTACCTTAAGATTTTTTTCTGAAAAGCCTGTGTATTTGCAAAATTTTTCTCTACCTTTTTCATTACCTATTGCAATTAAAAAAATATCTAAATTTTCAGGATTATTTGAAATTACAAATTTTCTCAGATTAATAGCATATTCAAAGCTGTCAAAATCTCCTAGTAAACCTATGAAGGCTATTAATTTATTCTTCTTCGAACTTTCAATATGAAAATCATTAGCCAGATTTGTTAGAAGAATTTTTAATTCTACGCTTGTCATGGAATTTACAAATACGAGTTAATTTATACTCTTAAAAATATTCTATACATAAGTAAGTATAAGATTTTACATAAAAAGAGTTTTTAAAAGATTAAATTCAATCTTTTTTATTTTATTATTTTAAGGTAATCAATTTGAAGTTATGACTGTAGGAATTTACTACGCTACTACAACTGGAAAAACAGAAGACGTTGCAGATCGTCTTCACAACTTTCTCTCATCTGCAGATTCACCTAAGGATGTTTCAGATGTAGATGATCTCTCAGAGCTAGAAGGTCTAGACGGAATCATTTGTGGAATCCCAACATGGAACACAGGTGCTGATGAAGAAAGATCAGGTACTGCTTGGGATTCAATATTAGAAGATATTGGCGAACTAAGCTTATCTGGCAAAAAGGTTGCTATTTTCGGTCTTGGAGATTCATCTACTTACACAGAAAATTACTGCGATGCAATGGAAGAATTACATAGCTACTTCCAGAAAGCCGGCGCTGACATGGTCGGATATGTTGATAAAGCGTCTTACACTTTTGAAGAGTCAAAAAGTATTATTGGTGAAAGTTTCTGTGGTTTACCACTTGATGAAGATAGTGAATCAGATTTAACTGACTCTCGTCTTGAGTCTTGGGCTTCACAACTTAAAGGAGAAATTCCTTCTTTGGGTTAAATCCTTATAAATAGTCACAAAGCTTCAAAATAACTTTAATGGAATATTCCTTTGAAGATATTTTGAAGCTTTTTTGTAGCTTTTGATATGCCGATTTAGTTCTTTCTTTACTTCTTGCTAAAAATTGTAAAGAACAAGTCAAATTAAACGAGTTTGGCAATAGATTCAATTTACTTATTTATTTTAATTTCACGTGTTACAAAGTTACGGAAAATCTGATGTTACCTATGATTGGTACGCAGGAAATTCTGGCGTTGTAGGCAGATCTGGCAAATTTATTGCCGCTCATGCAGCCCATGCTGGATTAATGATGTTTTGGGCGGGTGCTTTTGCTCTATTTGAATTAGCAAGATACGACGCCACCATTCCAATGGGTTCGCAAAATTTGATTTGTTTGCCGCACCTCGCTGGTATTGGAATTGGAGGAGTTGAAAATGGAGTTATCACAGAAACATATGGAATTACAGTGATAGCGACATTACATTTAATCTTCTCTGCAGTTCTTGGAGCTGGTGGTTTACTACACTCAAATAAATTTGAAGGTGATTTGGGAGATTATCCTGAAGGAAGTAAGCCTCAGAAATTTGATTTTGAATGGGATGATCCAGATAAATTAACATTTATTCTTGGTCATCATTTAATCTTCCTTGGTCTTGGAGCAATTATGTTTGTTGAATGGGCTCGTATTCATGGAATTTATGACCCAGCTATTGGTTCGACAAGACAGGTTATCTATAATCTTGATATTGCAGCTATTTGGAATCATCAGTTTGATTTTCTAAAGATTGATAGCTTAGAAGATATTATGGGAGGACATGCTTTCCTTGCTTTCTTAGAGATCATTGGAGGTGCTTTCCACATCGCTACTAAGCAATTCGGTGAATACACTGAATTTAAAGGTAAAGGTCTACTAGGTGGTGAAGCAATTCTTTCTTACTCTGTTGTTGGAGTTTCATTCTGCGCGTTTGTAGCAGCTTTCTGGTGTGCTTCAAATACAACAATTTATGCGGAAGACCTTTATGGAGCTCCACTTAAATTAGAATTCCAGTTTGCTCCATATTTTACTGATACAGTTGATTTAGGAGAAGGTGCTTACAGCTCAAGAGCCTGGTTAGCTAACGTTCATTTCTATCTTGGATTCTTCTTCTTACAAGGACATTTATGGCATGCCTTAAGAGCTATGGGATTTGACTTTAAGAAAATTGGTCAAGCATTCGACAATATGGAAAATGCAAAAATTTCTCAAAATGGCTAATTAACCAAAACTTATTTTTAAAAAACCTCTCAATGAGAGGTTTTTTTTTGTTCATAAATCCTTCTACTTTTTTACGAATATGATTTCATCTAAATTTAATTGCAAAGAAATTTTTAAGGAAGCCTACGATAATAGATATACATGGCCTAATAAATTCGATGGATATCGTGGTAAATGTATTTTTGTAGAAAATGAAAAGTCTATTGATGGAGAGTTTATTTTAGATAGCAACTTTAAACCTAAAATAATAAATATCTCAGATAATAATATTGTCAAAAGAATATCATCTCAATTATTTGAAGTCGCTATTCATAGAGTTAAAAGAGAATTTA
>CACNWD010000022.1 GCA_902624085.1 uncultured Prochlorococcus sp. | reverse complement strand
TATCTTGAAGATAAAGGCTTCTTAGCAGTAGGGATAAGACCTCCAACAGTACCAGCAGGAAAATCTAGAATCAGGTTGACTATAAGGAGTTCTTTCAATAAAAATATTTTAAAAAACTTTATTTCTGCCTTAAAAGCCTACAAATGAATCAAATCATTTCACAACACGGTTGGGGATTAGATCAAAGTCTATGGAATAAGTTAAAAGAAGACCTTATTAGACAAAATTGGATTTGGCAAGATAATGATAGAGGTTATTATTCAGATTTTTGCGTTAAAGTTAAATGGCTCAAAACTGATGCAGCTAACAATAAGAAAGTTGCTTTATGTCATTCTTTAGGAATCCATTTAATTGAGAAAGAAATTCTCAAAGAAGCATCTCATATTGTATTAATTAATTCCTTCTTCAATTTTATACCCACAAATAATGAGAGCAATATAACGATGAGAACTCTCCTAAGAATGGAAAAAAAAATTAACACTCTTGAAGTGCGCTTCATGTTAGAAGAATTCATTAGGAGATCCTTTATGCCAAATCAAGTTGATCTTAAATTTAAATCTATTTTTAATCTAAACTCAAAACAAATTAATTTAAAACGTTTATTAAAAGATTTTCAAAAGTTATATTTCCAACCAAGTACTTTTGATTTATTTTCTGAAGATGCTGAAGTTTTAATAATTAAATCAAAAAATGATTTTATTCTCAAAGAATATGCTTCTAATGAATTTATTAATTTATTAAATACTTCTCAAATAAATAAACCTAAATTAGTACACATTGAAAACCAAGGGCACTTAATAGATAATAATTGTATCGTAAAAATCCTCAAAGATTGGTTATAGATATTTTTAATTATGACAAATAATTATTGGAATAAAAAAATAAATGATAATTTCAATAATGCAGCTTATCGTTATTCAAAATATTCCTTAGTTCAGAAATACTTTGCAAATAAGCTATTAATTATCATTAAAGAGTTAGAACCTCAAATTGGAGGATGGATTGATTTAGGCGCAGGAACAGGCTATTTAGCTGATCTATTAGAAAAAAATTTTATGAATATAAATGTTATTAGAATTGACCTTAGTCCTAATATGCTTAAAGAAAATAAAAAAAATAGTCAGACCATCTTATGGGATTTAAACAATGATTTACCACCTTATATAAATAAGGCAAGTCTAATTATTTCTTCTTTCTGCTTTCATTGGTTGAATGAACCTGAGGAGAAGTTGAGAGAATGGTATGACAGATTAGTCCCTGGAGGTTTTCTAATAGTTTTATTTCCCAATAATGAAAGTTTCCCAGAATGGAAAGATACATGTAAAAAAAACAAACTAGAGTATAGTGGCCTTTCTTTACCATGTACAAATACTTTAAAAAAATTTGTAAAAAAAGATGAAATATTCCAAATAAAAAAATTTATTTATAAGGAAACTTTTCCAAATATTTATAAACTTTTTAAGAGTATTATTAATGTAGGAGCTCATACTTCACAAAGTAGAAGAAAAACGGTTTCAGAATTAAAGTTAATGCAAAAGAAATGGCCCAAAGATCAATATCAGAAAGTAAATTTAACTTGGTCAATAAGCGTATTAATCCTAAAAAAATGAAAATCACTAATAAAAATTTTCAATTTGTTGTATGCGGAACTGATACTGATGTTGGTAAAACATTAATTAGCTCTTTTTTAGTTAGAGGACTAAATTGTTATTATTGGAAGCCGATACAAAGTGGAATTGAAGGAGAGACAGATAGTCAATATGTAAAAAGGGTTAGCCAAATCAGTCAAAAAAAAATCTTAAAGGAAGCTTACATTTTCAATAATCCAGTATCACCTCATTGGGCTGCGGAAATTGATAAGGTAAAAATTATCAAATCAAATTTAAATTTGCCAAATATCGATAATTCTCTTTTAATTGAAACAGCAGGTGGGCTTATGGTTCCTATAACAAGAGATTTTTTACAGATCGATCAAATCAAAATTTGGAACTTACCAGTAATACTTGTTTGCAGAAGCTCTCTTGGGACACTAAACCACACACTCTTAAGTATAGAGGCCCTCAGAAAGAGAAATATTTCTATTTTGGGTCTTTTTATAAACGGCAAAAAGCATTTAGATAATCCACAAACTTTAAAACTTTTTAGTGGATTACCAATTATTGCTGAATTCCCTTTGATTAAAAATTTAAGTGTTGAAAATTTAGATTTATTATGGAAAGATCTTAAAGTGGGAGAAACACTAAATCAAATCCTAGATAAGTAAATATTGTTTATGATTAATCATTCAAATTCATTTAATAATGATTGGCACCCCAATATTTGGCCTCCTTTTACTCAGATTCAAACAAACAAAGCTCAAATTGAAGTCAGCCATGGTAAAGATGCCTCTTTATTTACTATAAATCCTGAGAAAGAACTTATCGATGGGATAAGTAGCTGGTGGGTTACTCTTCATGGGCATAGTAATGAATTCATAGCCAATGCAATATCAGATCAAGCCAAGACATTAGAACAAGTCATTTTTGCTGATTTCTTACATCCTCAGGCAAAAAAACTAGCAGAAAGACTTAGCAGATTAACTAAATTAGAACGATTATTTTTTTCAGATAATGGATCAACTGCAGTTGAGGTAGCTCTTAAAATTGCTTATCAATGGTGGCAGAATAATGGTGAACGAAGGAATCAAATTATTGCTTTTGAAGGTGCCTATCATGGAGATACTTTTGGAGCGATGGCTTTAGGGGAAAGAAATATATTTAATGAAAGTTTTGAGAAGTTAATGTTTCCTGTTAAAAGGGTGAAATGGCCCTCCACATGGATAGGAGATGAAGATGTTGAAAAGAAAGAAAAAGTCTCTATTGAAAACCTTTGTGAGCTCCTAAAAGAGCCAACTGTAGCAGTTATTGCCGAACCTATTCTGCAAGGTGCAGGTGGAATGAATATGGTAAGACCAGCATTTATAAAAAAAGTTTCAGAATTAGTAAATAATCATAATTCTCTTTTAATAGCAGATGAAGTAATGACTGGTTTTGGCAGAACTGGAAGTTTATTTGCTTTTCAACAAGCAAAGATCGAACCAGATTTAATTGCAATCTCTAAAGGTTTAACTTCTGGTTTCTTACCCATGGGAATAACACTCTCCAAAGATAAAATTTTTCAATCTTTTGTAAGTGATTCTCCCGAAAAAACATTTTGGCATGGGCACAGTTTTACTGCTAATCCGCTTGGATGTGCAGCTGCAAATGCAAGTTTAGATCTCCTTGAAAATGAACCTAATAAATATCTTAAATTTGAAGAAAAACATTTATTTTTGATAAATAAATTAAATCATTTACCTTTTGTCAAAAAAATAAGAATATGTGGAACTGTCATAGCTTTCGATTTGGAAATAGGCGCTAATTCTGGATATCTAAATACGATTGGGAAAAAGATAAAAAAACTTGCCATTGAAAAAGGACTTTTTATTAGACCACTTGGAAATGTAATTTATTTACTACCTCCTTTATGCATCACAGATAATCAATTAGAAATAAGTTATGAAATTATCCATGATATTCTTTTAACCTTATAAACCATAAAAAATTTAAATCTTATTAAGTGATTTTGAAAATATTTATAAGAATGCAAACATTATTAATTCGCACATTTTTTGTAAAGTAATTAATGAATTTATTAAGTTACTCTAGAAAACTATTTAATCAACCAAATTGGCATTGAATTTATTTCTTTGCCTGCAAAATTTGCGAATAAAACAGCAAATAATAAGCATGCAAAAATAACAATCACTAATAATAGTAATGAGAACATTTCTCCATTTGAGAAAGGTCTCCTATCTCCAATAGAATTAGCTATTTTAGAATCTGCAGTATATGTATTAGTTATAGGCTTTGTATGTTTTTTTGTACTGGATAAGCTATTTTGAATCTTACTATCGTAAATATTTCTTAAATAAGGATTATTTAGATTTTCGTAAGCTTCCATTACAATTTGAAGTTTAACTTTTGCGTCTTCTAAATTTAGAGAGGTAGTATCAGGATGTAATTCTTTAGTTAATTTACAAAATGCCTTTCTTAATTCATGAGTTGAAGCTTTCTCATGAACCCCAAGAATTTTATAGTAATCTTTTTCTCCTTTCAAAATCAATTTCTATCAATTACATCTTAATGTATTTGATTTAAAGTTAATGCTATATAAAAACATTAAATTAAAAATTTTAATTGAAAAATATGATGCAAATATTACACTCTGAAGATCTTAGTAAAATTCTTAGTACTAAGGAGGTTGAATTATTTCAAAAATTACAGAAAAGTATTAGTGAAATTAATAATAATACAAATTTAACCCGACTAGTTAAAGGTGATGATTATTGGATATCGCAGGTTTATGATAGTATTTGGCCATTTTATTTAAATCCAAATAAATTATTGGACGGAAAAAAATTTATTGATATTGGTTCAGGATGTGGTTTCCCGGGATTGGCTTATGCAATAACACATCCAAATTCAGAAGTTTATTTAGTTGATTCTTCTAGAAAAAAAACAGATGCATTAAAGCAAATTATTGACGATTTAAATTTTAGTAATAATATTTTTGTAATAAACGACAGGATCGAAAACATTGCTCATAATGCTTCTTTTAGAAATAATTTTGATATTGGAACGACAAGGGCAGTTGGCTCTCCTTCCACAGTTGCAGAATACATATTGCCAATGCTAAATATGAGTGGTCTTGGATTACTTTATTGTGGCAAGTGGGAAAAAAAAGATGAGATTAAAATAAAGAATTCTTTAGAAATATTAAAAGGTTCTATTGCAGATATTAAGAAAACTCAACTGCCTCATAGAAAAGGAGACAGAAATATTATTTTTATCAAACCAGAGCAAAAATGTCCTGATTCTTATCCAAGAGGAAGAGGTAAACCGGCAAAATATCCTTTATAAATTAATGTATTTATGTTGTTGACAATCTAGCCTGTTCTCCTGCACCAAATTTTTTCTTTAAATATCTGAGCTTTTTAATTACTTTTTTAGGATTACGATGATTAATTAATGATTTATATAAATCATTCTCAGTTACACTCTCATCCAAGGAATTTGAATTATTTCCAGGGAACCAATGTCCGCCATTTCCTAACAATTGATATCTTGCTTTAGTAAAACTTTTTAAATCCCAGGCTTCAAGCAAATTTGATAACCAAAGTAGGACTGGAATATTAATTTCTCCTGGAGTATTTTTCCATGTGGGTAAGTTTTTATTCCAATTTTGATACCAATCAACACCTAAAACTTTGATTGATTCTTGAGTCAATTTAGTCTCAATGGAAGAAACCAAATCATTTGATTTATGAAGTAGGGAAATCGCTTCTAAGTGATAAGAAAAATCTGATTCTTTTGCAGCCCCGACGCTCAGTGTGTGCACAGAATTATTACGCAAGCAAAACAGATCATTAAAAACTATTGGATGTAAAGGCTTACAAAGTTTAAAAATTTTCTCTGAGGGTGTATGCAAATGTCCACCCTTATCCGTAGGACTTATTATAAAAACCCCTAAATCAAATTTTTCTGCTAATTTTATGGCTTTAATATTTATCTGATTTATGAAATACCAATGTAAATTTACAAAATCAAATTTATTAGAGGATATTGCTTTTTGAATCAGGCTTAACGACCCATGTGTAGAGAATCCAATATGGCCAATCATTTTATCTTTTTGCCACTTTTTAAGAGCATCAACGCATCCTCCTTCTCTTATAGCTTGCTGAAGATGTTCAAAAGTATTTATACCATGAATAGCAAGAAGATCAATTTTTTTAATTCCTAGTTTTTGAAAACTCATTGTCAGTTCATCTTGAAATTTATTGACATCTTCGTTTGGAGGAATTTTGGTTTGAATAATTTTTGAATTTATATCCATATCCTTAAATGCAGAACCTAATTGCAATTCAGAAGTGCCGTAGTGTCTCGCTGTTTCAATATGATTTAAACCATATAAATCGGCCAATTCTAAAATCTTTTTTACTTTATTTTGTTCCTCTATCGATATGTCGTTAAATTCTAATTGTAGCCAACTTTTTTGAAATCTCATTCCACCTAGAGATAACACAGGCATATCAATGTTTGTCCTGCCAAACCTACGACATGGTAATACCATTGAAAAATTTTTTAGTGTTTATTCATCCTAGGTAATTTACCTAATGATTGAAACATATCCCTGTTTAAAGTAGCTTCCAATCTATCAAGATCCTCAAAATCAACCCAATGCATACAGTCTACTGGACATGTATCCATTGCTTCTTGCACTACTTCAAGATTATCTCCATTCTGACGAATTACTCTTGCTCTCCCATAATCCTCGTCAACAAAAAATGTATTAGTGGCTACATGAACACAATACTGACACCCAATACAAGCAGATTCGTCAACCCAGACTGCTTTTTCGCGCAATTCTCCTCCTAGAACAGGTTCGAATCCGGAAATATCATTAGACTCAATATATTCATGAAATGCAGCTAAATTATCATCATTAATGTCTTCAAATTGATCTAATTTAAAATCAGTTTTCACAAAAGATTCAAACGAAGAAGTATCTATAGTTTCTTCGAAAAAGTCGAACGCAGTAGAGGGATCAATATCCAAATTTTATGCTTCCCATTTTGTTAGGACTAATTCAATGGAGCCATCATTTTCATTCTTTTGTTCAACAATTTGATATCCATCTTTTTGTGTTTGGGAAATTATTGTTTGATATGCATACATTTGAGTTACTTTAGAAATAAATCTTTCAACGGGAAGATTATATTTCCATAAATCCAGGTCAGTAACTAACTCATAGGAATTAGTTTTATTATCCCACTTAAAACCTACCTTTGTGTTTTCGGGTAAATCTAAACTAATATCAACCGCAGTAAATTTACCTTGGTAACCCTTTACAAATTTTTCATCTTGGCTTGGATTATAACCTAAAATATCTAAAGCTTTTATTAAAGGCTCAGTCTCTTTAAGCTTAGTTTTAATAGTACTAAAATGTGACATTAGATTCGTTTTTTAATTGATTAGAATTGTTGACCTGATTAATGACAAATGAGTCTGTTGTTAATTTCTTAGTTTTAACTTCTCCAAGAGAATCTTCTAAATTCTTAGTCGCATCATTGCAAGAAGTACCTTCAAAACCTTCGACCGTTTCTTGGACACGTCCATCTTGATAAATTTTAAATCTTAATGTTCTTTGAGGCATTAGATTAACACACTAAGTACTTATACTTTATATAAAATAACTAAAATTTTTGGTTTCAGTTGATAACGTAACTTTGTTTTCATTATTGGATATAAAATATTTCAATATCCAAATAAATTATTTATAAAATCCTCTCATCCCCATTGAATCAAGCGCTGTCTTCGCTTCTTCCATAACAGACGGTTCAGAGTCAAATAAAGCAATTTTTGTACATTCATCTATAAATAATTCTTGCAATTTAATGCTTAACTTTTGATATAGCCTGCATAAAGACCAAATACAATTACTCCTTACAATAGGTTCATTATCAATTTTAAGACTTATTAATAACTGCTCGGAAGCTAGTTGAGCATTATCATTTGAAATACTACCAATCTCTGCGAGTGAACTTGAAGCCCAAAGCCTTACTGATGAGACATCATTCTGCAAGGCTTGTATTAATGGGCGTAGTACGATTTGATTATCATAATTTGCTAAGCTCCAAGCTGTAGCTCTTCTTACATAAGCATTATCATCTGACTCTAACAAACTAACTAATTTACTCACAGCATCAGGACAAGGATTACGCCCTAAAGCGTAAACAGCACTCATTCTTTCTACAGGGCAAGACCGATCTAATAACGGTAACAATAAAGGGAAAGACCTTTTATCACGATATTCACAAAAAATTTTTAAACCTTGAATTCGCTGATTTTTATCTCCTTTCAAATATTCTAAAGCCTGATCACATTCAGATGAAATATCTAAATTATCTTGTGAGAAACCATCTTTATCAATTTCCTCGAGAGGATCAACTTCAAAATCAACAGCCAACTCTTTAGCTAAAATATCTGGATCAATAGCTATATCTGCCAAACCATCATCATTTAATTCTTTTTTGTAATTAATCATTGAACACAAAAAGTATTAATTAATAGGAGCAGGAGACATCATATCACCAGGCAACCAAATTCTTGCACTAACAGCAAAAAAAGCAACTCCAAAAAGCAGTACGATCGTTACAGGAAGTAATTTGGTTCGAATAAAGCTCACTAAATTTTTTTAATTAAGTTAATACTAGCTTTTTTATTGAAGAATTAAAAATAATTACTAAAAATAATTGATTTGATTTCTAACTTCGTCTTAGTTGTCCACAAGCAGCATTTTTTTCTAATCCTCGACTTTTTCTAAAACTTACACTAATTCCATTTTTTAAAAGTCTGTTTTTAAATTTATTAGTACTCGAAAATGAAGATTTTTTGAATGACATTTCATTTATATAATTGTAATGTATCAAATTTACATGTGATTGAAATCCTCTTATTAAGCTACTTAATTGATCCGCATGTTCCTCTCTATCATTAATTCCCTCTAAAAGAATATATTCAAAACTTATTCTTCTTCCTGTTTGCAATACAAAATTCCGACAATCCCTGACGATATGTTTAATATTATAATTTTTTGCACTAGGTATTATAGTTTCTCTGATTTCCTGATTGGGAGCATGAAGGCTAATAGCAAGAGTAAATTGACATTTACCTAATCTCTCAAAAGATAATTTAGACAATTCACTTATTTTATTTGGAATAGCTACTGTACTTACTGTCATTTTTCTTTGACTAATATTTAAATCCTCATTTATAGATTTAATAGCAATTAGTACTTCATTTATATTTAATAGTGGTTCACCCATTCCCATAAAAACAATATTCGTTACTTTCATACTCATCTCTCTTTGAATTAATAAAATTTGCTCAATTATTTCACCTGCTTTTAATGATCTCTTTAACCCCTCCTTGCCTGTAGCGCAAAACTTGCAATCCATAGGACAACCAACTTGACTAGAGACACAAACAGTTAATCTTTTATTAGTTGGTATCCCAACTGATTCAATAAATTCTCCGTCAATTGTCCTTAAAAGTATTTTTAAAGTTCCATCATTAGATAAAGATCTTTTTTCTAATTTTAAACCTCCAACTATAAAACCTTCACTTTTTAATTTATTTCTAAAATTAGAGGGTAAAGTCTTTAAATCATCAATATTATTCGATCTTACTTTGGGGTTGTAAATAAAATTATAAATTTGCTTACCACGGAATGATGATTCACCATAACTTAACGCTATCTTTTCAAGATCTTCGATACTACACCCCAAAAGATTTTTCAAAGGAATAACTTAATAAGATGAGAACAAACCATGTTTTAAAAGAAATTCCGTTAATAGGATTGCTACGAAACCAATCATAGCTAACCTACCATTTAATTTTTCATTATAAGAATGAAACCCATAACGAGGTAATTTTCTTTTCGGAATAAATTCTGGTTTAATCATCAGTTACAAATTTATATTCTAGTATTCAAAAATAATAATAGCTTACTCATCCGTTAATAATCCCTCTTCTTGTAAACCTTCTAATGCAGCTGGATCAGGTAATTGATCCTCTGAGAATTGATTCTCAGCATTAGGTCTTGCAAAAGCTGCAAAATTACTGGAAGTTGGATCAATACCATGTCTTGATCTTGTCGTCTCTAAATCTTCATCACTAGGATCATCCAAAATAGCAGATGAATTGACTGCATTATTAGATGGCATATCTACTGTATAGTCAGGTCTAAGATTTTGAGCCCTTCTATACCCTCCAGATTCTTCAGCAAGGATATCAGGATGAGGTCCTGCTTCGGAAGCTAATTCTTCAACAAATCCACTAAATCCAGTACCTGCAGGTATGAGCCTACCAATAATTACATTCTCCTTTAAACCTCTAAGCCAATCAGACTTACCTTCAATAGCAGCCTCAGTTAATACTCTAGTAGTTTCTTGGAAAGAGGCTGCAGAGATAAAGCTATCAGTATTGAGTGATGCTTTTGTTATTCCTAATAAGACAGGAGTAAATTCAGCAGGAGCTCCACCAGTTATAGACATAGCTTGATTAGTATCTTCAACTTGTCGTAATTCAATCAATTCACCAGGTAGAAGAGTGGTATCCCCTGCATCTTCAACTCTCACTTTACTAGTCATTTGCCTTACGATCACTTCGATGTGCTTGTCATCGATAGCTACTCCTTGAGATTTATAAACATTTTGAACTTCATTAACCATTCTTCTTTGGAGCATAGATATTGATTCTTGAGCTGCCTCCATTAAGGGCTTTTGATCTTGTAAGTCTGCAAAGAAACACTCTAATAATTCGTGCGGATTTATGGGACCATCTGTTAGTAACTCTCCCGCACTAACTTGTTGACCATCACTAACCATAATATTTTTTCCTAAAAGGATCTGATATTCGTTAATCACATCATCTCTCTCAATTACAGATAGAGATATTGATTCATCGTCTATACCTTTTTTGATTTGCACTACTCCAGATTTTCTACACAAAACTGCAGAATCTCTAGGTCTTCTAGCTTCTAATAATTCTTCAATTCGAGGTAACCCTTGAACAATATCTCCCGTTTTTTGTCTTTCAAAAACTAATAACGCTAAACCATCTCCTCTCTGTACTAAATCTCCGTCCCTGACATGTAATACTGAATCAGGAGAAACCATATAGGGTCTGCCAAGTCTTAAAGTAACTGCATTTTCACTTATTTCCTCTATCTCTCCACAGGAAGTAGACTTTTCCTTATTACTTACAAAATCACCATCAACCACCCTATCTCCAACATTAACAGTTGGTTTGCCTTTTGTTTTAATAATGAGTTTATCTTCTTCTCTTTCAACTATTAGTCTTCTAATTGGTTCATCATCTAGTGGAATTGGCATTTGTACAATACCTTCTTCTTTACATAAGATTTGTGTAGTAGCAATAACATCACCAGCTTTTACTAAAGCATTATTTTTGACTTGTAATTCAGTATGAGTAGAACCATGACTTGAATCAGAAATAGTATCTCTTCTAACTAAAATTGATTCAAGAATTACTAAATTTAATCTCTTAGTATTTTTGTCATTTTTATCAGAAATAATTTCAACATCTACTGTCATTTGGGGAGTTGCATCAAAAGTTTCTAAACTTAATTGAGTCCTTAATAACTCAACACCTTCTACAGATTTAATTAGTTCCCCATCTTTATAAGAAAGTCTTTGGATAGCTTTTAAACCAAGATAAGGGCCTTTCTCTTGCTTAACATGTTGAAGCTCAGGCAATTGCGCTTCATCTGGGATAGTAAATTCTTCAACAGTTCTTAAAAGTAAACCTTTACATTTTGGAGTTTCTAATCTTTGAACAAATAGTATCTCTTCATTTTTGATACCGTCCATAATTTTTTCACCTGGATTAACTAAAATCCCTTCATCACCAAAACGATTTAACACCTCATCATCATCACATTCATGAAAAGTACCATTTCTTACCGTAATCTCTCTTAAAATGTCATTTTTCTGAGTAACGGTAACGATACCAGAAGTTTGACTAAATATATCTTTAACTACTTCAGTGCCTGCTTCTATCCATTGCATATCTTCAATCATTAATAGAGATATATCCTTATTGATTTCATGAGTTTCTTGCGGAATCCAGAGTAATGTTCCCCCTTGACTAACTTCAAATCCATTTTTAGCAGATCTAGCTTTTTTAACACTTAAGCCTGGAGCATATTTAACTAGGCCACCTGTTTTTGTTCTAAATTTGTCATCAGATAAGTCTGCGATTACTTCACCGCTACTAATTTTACTACCTGGAATAGTATTCAAACGATATGAAATTCCTTCACCTGATTCCAGGTGCCAAATTTCTCCCGAATGGGTAGCCTCTTCTATTAATTTACAATCTTTAAGTGACATTGAAGTTGTAACTATTTGTACTTCTCTTGAGTCACCTATAGAATCTCTTAAACGGACCTCTCCACCATATTCACTAAATTGGCTTGCCTCTGCAAGAACTTCACCTTCATTTACCCTTTTATTAGAATTTACTACAGGTGTTGCATTTGGGGGTAGATTATAAACGTCTCCTGCTAATACCCACAACCTGCCTAATCTCTGTGCTTTAAGAGTAATATTTCCTTGCCTATCAGTAACTTCTTTAGGTTGAATAACCTTATCATACTTAACTTGGCCTGCTAAGTCGCAAATAACATCTTTTGTGGCTTTCTCAACACTTTTTTTAACTGCTCCTGCAGTGATTTGAGCAACTGTTATATCAGAATTTACTTCTTGTCCATTTTCAACAAATAGCAAAGAACCACTTGTAACTTCAATTCTTTGATTTTTTGAAGTGCCTCCTTGCTTTGGAATTATTTTTAATACAAAATCGACTTCCGCTTGTTTTGCCTCAACACCATGAGGTGTTCTATATCCTCTTATTTTAGCTTTTGGGCCAAATTCAACTGTTCCAGCAATCTTTGATCTCACCACACCACTTTCTGCCGTTGATACACCACCAGTATGAAAAGTTCTCATTGTTAATTGAGTGCCAGGTTCTCCTATAGACTGAGCTGCAATAATACCAACTGCTTCACCAAGATCAACGAGGTGATTATAAGCCAATGCCCAGCCATAGCATTTCCTACAAACTGATCTATTAGCCTCACATGTTAAAGGTGATCTTATATTGACTTTCTGAATCGCTGATTGCTCAATAATACTACTTATAGATGGATCAATTGCAGTATCCTTGGGTACAAGTAATTCTTCTTCAGAATTAAATATATCTTTAGCAGTAAGTCTGCCTAGTAATCTATTCCCAAACCTACCATCTTCAGATTCGATTACAATGGATCTATCAGTTCCACAATCTTCTTCCCTAACAATTACATCCTGAGCGACATCGACTAATCTTCTCGTCAAGTATCCTGAATCAGCAGTCCTTAAAGCAGTATCTACTAAGCCTTTTCTTGCTCCATATGAAGAAATTACATATTCAGTAACTGTAAGACCTTCTCTAAAATTTGTTCTTATTGGTAAATCGATAATCTCACCCTGTGGATTAGCCATCAAACCTCTCATACCAACGAGCTGCCTTACTTGAGACATATTACCTCTGGCCCCCGAATTAGCCATCATCCAAACAGAATTCAATGGATCATTTTGATTGAAATTATTCTTAACTGCATCTACTAGTCTTTCATTAGTTTCTGTCCAAGTATCAATTACTTTTGTATGTCTCTCAACTTCAGTGATTTCACCAAGTCTATAACATTCCTCCGTAGCACTAATTTGAGCTTCTGCTTGACCAATTAAATCTTGCTTAGCATCTGGAACTTTTAAATCTTCTACCGAAATAGATACAGCAGCTTGAGTTGCATATTTAAATCCAAGATCTTTGAGATTATCTGCCATAGCTGCAGTTATAGCTGTTCCATGAGTTTTATATGACCAAGCTACAAGATTTTTTAAACCTTTTTTATCTATAACTTTATTTTTAAAAGAGGGGGGGGTTTTGGCCAACGGAGGCATTATTAATTGAGATGTTTTTTTTGCATTTTTTGAATTTTTGCGAGACTTTGAATTTTTTTTTGGTTTGGAGGATGTCATAATTTCAATTTGTTAGTGTTGGCAGTATTGTCTTGATTAAGTTTGAGAGACCGAATCAATTATTGTATGATTCATTACGACTCTGCCCACAGTTGTAAGAATATATCTAGATATAAGGTTATTCTCAGAATCGAACTTATCGCGCCTATAGGTCCAAATTTCTAGCTTAGAACCATCATCAAATTCTTTGGATTCAGAAGGTTTTTTAGATTCATCTTCATCTTCTACCTCACCATTAAATCTAACCCATACCCAATTATGTAATCCTATTCTCTTATCCTCAAATGCAAAAATCACATCATCGAGAGAAGCATAAGTTGATGAATTATCTTCAAATTTTGGTTTTTTATAATCTGGTTGTATTGCAGTTAAATAATAAGAGCCCAGAACCATGTCTTGTGAAGGCGTCACTATCGGTTCTCCAGTAGCGGGTGACAATATGTTATTACTTGCAAGCATCAACATTCTCGCTTCAGTTTGTGCTTCTAGGGCTAATGGCACATGAACAGCCATTTGATCCCCATCAAAATCAGCATTAAATGCAGGACATACAAGAGGGTGAAGCTGTATCGCCCTCCCTCCAACAAGCTTAGGTTCAAATGCTTGAATACCTAATCTATGCAGAGTGGGAGCTCTATTCAGCAGAATAGGATGACCCTCAATAACTTCTTGAAGAACTTGCATGACTTCATCATCAGCTTTTTGAATTAATTTTTTTGCCGCCTTGATATTATTTACAATATTTTGTCTAATTAATCTATGAATTACAAATGGTTGAAATAACTCAATAGCCATTTCCTTTGGAAGACCACACTGATGCATTTTTAATTTCGGACCAACAACAATTACCGACCTCCCAGAATAATCAACTCTTTTACCTAGAAGGTTTTGCCTAAATCTTCCTTGTTTTCCTTCAATAATATCGCTAAGAGACTTTAAAGCTCTGTTATTAGCACCAACGACCGTTCTTCCTCTTCTTCCATTATCTACAAGGGCATCAACAGCCTCCTGAAGCATCCTTTTTTCATTTCTAACAATGATTTCAGGAGCTAAAATTTCTTGCAACCTTGCAAGCCTATTATTTCTATTAATAACTCTTCTATATAAGTCATTTAAATCAGAGGTAGCAAATCTTCCACCATCCAATTGGACCATTGGTCTTAAATCAGGTGGTATAACTGGAATTGCATCAAGGACCATCCATTCTGGTCTGGCATTAGTTGCAATGAAATTATCTATCACTCTTAGTCTTTTAATTAACTTAGCTCTCTTTTGTCCTTTACTTTGTGTAATTTCTTCTCGAAGCTCTTCTGCAATTTCAGCTAAATTTAAATCCTCTAGTAACTGTTTTAGAGCCTCTGCTCCAATTCCAACAAATGGTTCATTTTCAATAGTTGAATCTTCTGCATAAATTTCATCTTCAATTTCCAACCATTCATCTTCAGTTAAAAGTTGTTTATATTTCAATTCTTGATGATCTCCCACATCAAGAACTACATAACAATTGAAATATACTATCTGCTCAACATCCCGAAGAGGCATATCAAGGAGAATTGCAACATAACTAGGAATACCCTTTAAATACCAAACATGAGAGACTGGCGCTGCCAGCTTGATATATCCCATCCTATGTCTTCTTACCCTACTTTCAGTAACCTCCACACCACATCTCTCGCAAACAATACCTCTATGCCTAACCCTTTTATACTTTCCACAATGACACTCCCAATCTTTAGAGGGACCAAAAATTTTTTCACAGAATAGGCCATCCATCTCTGGTTTAAGAGTCCTATAGTTAATAGTCTCAGGTTTAGTTACTTCTCCAACGACTTGTCCATTAGGCAAAGTTCTTTGGCCCCAATCCATAATCCTCTGAGGAGAGGCTATAGAGATTTTTACGTAATCAAAGTGATTTTCAGTTCTTAAATTGCTGTTAGTCATGATGGAATATGTTGGTTAAAAGTGTTAGTGATAGAAATTAATCTTCTTCATACTCTGAAGTTCCCAATGATTCATAGGTTGGTCTTGAAGGAGTATTCCTTCTAGAATTAACATCTTGCATTAAGTCAACTTCCTTACCCTCATCTGTATAAACAGAGATATCAAGACCTAAAGATTGTAGCTCTCTCATTAAAACTTTGAAAGATTCAGGAGTTCCAGGTCTTGGTATTGGTTTGCCTTTAACAATTGCATTAAGAGCTTCATTTCTACCTTGCATATCGTCAGATTTAACCGTTAATAATTCTTGTAAGGTATAAGCTGCTCCATATGCTTCTAGTGCCCAAACTTCCATTTCACCTAAACGCTGACCACCCTGTTGAGCTTTTCCACCAAGGGGTTGCTGGGTTACCAGTGAATAAGGTCCTGTGGAGCGAGCATGTATTTTATCATCTACTAAATGAACAAGCTTTAAGAAGTGAGAGTACCCTACAGCGACTGGTTGATCAAAAGGTTCACCAGTTCTACCATCTATTAAAAGAAGTTTGCCAGGATCTTCTGGATTGTATACCCAATCTTTTCCTTTTTGCTTCGATGCTTCATTCAGAAACGCTTGAACTGTCTGATGTGATTTTTCAGGGCCATACATTTCATCAAAAGGTACTACTTTTACTCTGCAATTTAGATTAGATGCAGCCCATCCCATAAGAAGCTCAAAAACTTGACCAACATTCATCCTGCTCGGTACTCCTAGAGGATTTAATACAATATCTACAGGTGTTCCATCTGGTAAATAAGGCATATCTTCCCTAGGTAAAATTCTACTTATGATGCCTTTATTTCCATGTCTGCCAGCCATCTTGTCACCAACCTGTATTTTACGTCGTTGAGCTACATATACTCTTACAACCATATTTGCGCCAGGGGGCAACTCATCTCCTTGCTCGCGCGTATATATTCTTACATCTACAACCCTACCTCTTTCTGTATTTGGAACTCTTAATGAATTATCTCTTACATCTCTAGCCTTTTCTCCAAATATTGCTCGCAAAAGTTTTTCTTCGGGTGGTTGATCAGATTCTCCTTTAGGTGTAACTTTACCAACTAATATATCTCCACTTTCAACAAAAGCTCCGATTCTAATAATCCCCATCTCATCAAGATTAGCAAGACTATCTTCAGATACATTTGGGATTTCCCTTGTAATTTCTTCAGGACCTAACTTAGTTTGCCTTGCCTCTATTTCGTATTTTTCAATATGAACAGAGGTATAAAGATCATCTGTAACTAACCTTTCACTTACAAGTATTGCATCTTCATAATTATATCCTTCCCAGGGCATATAAGCTATCAGAACATTTTGTCCTAAAGCAATTTCACCTCCCTCGCAAGCAGATCCATCAGCTAAAACTTGTCCAGAAATAACTTTGTCTCCATTGTTTACAATTGGCCTCTGATTTAAACATGTATCCTGATTAGATCTTTGATATTTTTGTAATTGATGAACATGATCATTACCTTGGTCGTCCCTAACAATGATTTCATTCGCATCTACGTAAGAGACTGTACCATTAACTTTAGTTATTGGAACCATTCCAGAATCTCTAGCGACCTGAGATTCAAGCCCTGTTCCGACGAGGGGTCTTTCAGGTCTTAAAAGAGGAACAGCTTGTCTTTGCATATTTGATCCCATCAGGGCCCTATTAGCATCATCATGCTCTAAGAAAGGGATTAAAGATGTGGCTACAGAAATTACTTGAACGGGAGATAATTGGACATAATCAACTTGTAAAGGCGGTACTTTTTCAAAATCTTGGCGATATCTTACTGGAATTAAATCAGCAAGTATTATGCCTTCTTCATTTGTCGCCACATCACCAGGAGCAACCCTACATTCATCTTCTAAATCAGCTGACAAATAAATTGGATCGCCGCTCTTCACTACCCTACCTTTATCAACCTTCCAGAATGGAGTTTCTATAAAACCATATTCGTTTACTCTTGCATGAGTTGCTAAAGAATTTATAAGGCCAGCATTTGGCCCCTCTGGAGTTTCAATAGGACAAAGTCTTCCATAATGTGAGGGATGTATATCTCTAACTGCGAAACCTGCTCTTTCTCTTGTAAGGCCTCCAGGACCTAAAGCTGAAATTCTTCTTTTATGAGTCAATTCTGCGAGGGGATTTGTTTGATCCATAAATTGACTTAATTGACTTGAACCAAAGAATTCTTTTATAGCAGCGACTAATGGCTTAGGATTAACTAATTGAGCAGGTGTTAGAGAATCAGTTTCGCCAACTGTCATTCTTTCCTTAATTATTCTTTCAAGCCTATTAAGGCCAACACGAACTTGATTTTGTAGCAATTCGCCAACAGATCGAACTCTTCTATTACCTAAGTGATCAATATCATCAAGACTTGCACCGCCAATATCAAGTTCTAAATTAATAAGATAGTCAATAGTAGAAAGAACATCCTCTTGTGTCAAAGTCCTTATATTATCTGGAACAGTGAGCCTAAGTTTTTTATTAATTTTGTATCTACCAACTCTACCTAAATCGTATCTCTTAGGATCAAAAAAACGACTATGCAAAAGTTGTTGCCCTCCAGAAACAGAGGGTGGCTCACCTGGCCTTAATTTTTTGTAAAGCTCAAGCAAAGCTTGATCTTCTGAAGTTATTCCTTCTTCATTAGCGGAGTCAATTGAAGCTTTATAAAATTCAGGATGTCTGAGTTTATCTATTACATCATTATCAGAGAGGCCCATAGCTCTCATAAGAACATGAGCATTTATTTTGCGAGTTTTGTCGACTCTAACATATAGTAAGTTATTTTTATCTGTTTCAAATTTTAACCAAGCACCTCTATTTGGAATAACACTCGCGTTATAAGTTCTTCTACCATTTTTATCCTGTTCATCTTTAAAATATACCCCGGGACTTCTCACTATTTGATTGACGATAACTCTTTCAGCTCCATTAATTATAAAAGTACCTCTTTCAGTCATTAAAGGTAATTCGCCTATAAAGACTTCTTGCTCTTTAATTTCACCTGTTTCTTTATTAATAAGTCTACAAGTTACATACATTTGAGAAGCAAAAGTTGCATCCCTTCTTTTAGCTTCTTCAACATCATGCCTAGGTCTTTTTAAACGATATTCTTCTCCTATAAAATGTAATTCGAGCTTACCTGTATAATCGGTAATTGGTGAAAAATTCTGAAGTTCTTCAATTAAACCTTTTTCCAA
>CACNWD010000021.1 GCA_902624085.1 uncultured Prochlorococcus sp. | reverse complement strand
TGATGTCAAATTTATAAGCTCTACTTTAGATATCGATGAACACAATTTAATATCATCAGTAGGTTTATTAGATAATATTTCTTCAGCTAAAAGGATTATAAACAAAGATATTTCTCCAGGAAAAGGATTTGAACAAATAAAAGAGCTTAAAAAAGATAGTTTTGACGGTTTGAATATTCTTGAAGCTGCTGGAAGTCTTCATGAAGGATTGGTTTATGGTTTAAGTCTTCCACAACTTGCAACTGCTTTAGATTCTAAAGTCTTAGTGGTTAACTTATGGGAAAATAGTACAAGTGTTGACGCACTTTTAAATGCAAAAAAACAATTAGGTGATCATTTCGCTGGGGCTGTATTAAATTCTGTAGTACCTTCAGAAATAGAAGATATAAAGACGACAATAATTCCCTCTCTAAGAGAATTAGGAATAGAGATTTATGGTGTTATGCCTAAATCCCCTTTACTTAGAAGTGTTACTGTTGGAGAATTAATTAGAAGATTAGATGCAAGAGTGATTTGCTGTCCTGATAAACAACAATTACTTGTTGAAACTTTAAGTATTGGTGCAATGGGAGTAAATTCTGCAATGGAATTTTTTAGAAGAAGAAGAAATATGGCAGTTGTTACTGGTGCAGATAGAACTGATATCCAGTTAGCAGCCTTAGAGGCTTCAACTCAATGTTTGATTTTAACTGGTATTGGTGAACCTTTGCCGCAACTTATCCACAGAGCAGAAGAATTAGAAGTCCCAATTATAAAAGTAGATATTGATACACTTGCCTCCGTTGAAGTAATTGAGCGAGCTTTTGGCCATGTCAGATTACATGAATCAATAAAAGCCTCTTATGCTATTCAATTAGTTCATGAAAATGTAAATATTAATGGAATTCTTTCAAAAATTGATTTTGACTGCAATTTCTGAGATTATTGCTAATTTCAAAATATGGTACTTAGATTATTTTGAGTCGCTCTTTAGATCTCCCTTCAACTGAAAGCGTTGATACTCTCGCGCAAGAACTTGCAAAACTCCAAGATAATGGTAAAAGAAGAATCGCCTTTTTAGGAAGTAGACATGTTCCTGTTGTAGATATTCATCTTATTGAACTTATTGCTAGGTCTTTAGCAGAGGAGGGCCATTCAATTATTACATCTGGTTCTCAAGGCGTTAATGCGACTGTTATTAGGGCGGTCTTAGAAATTAATCCATCTTTGCTAACAGTTTTACTTCCACAAAGTTTAGATAAACAAATTCCAGAAATTAAAGATCAGCTTGAGAGAGTTATGCATCTAATTGAAAAGACCGAGAATGATAATCTTCCTTTACCTCTCGCAAGTAGTTTATGTAATCAAGAAATAATAAATAGATGTGATCAATTAATTTGTTTTGCCTTTCATGATAGTGAAACTTTGTTAAATAGCTGTAGATGCGCTGAAGATATGGGCAAAGTTGTAAGTTTGTTATTTTTTGATTAAATTTTCATACCAATTTTTGTTTAAATCTTTCTAAGGGGATAATAATGTTATTAATTAATTTATAAGAATGGCTGAAAATTTTTCTTTTGATGTTGTATCTGATTTTGATAGACAAGAGCTCGTTAACACACTAGATCAAGTTCAGCGTGAAATTGCTCAGAGATATGATCTTAAAGGTACTAATACTATAGTTGAGTTAGAGAAGGAGAGTATTTTTATTATCACAAATAGTGAATTAACCTTAAATTCAGTTATTGATATTATCAGACAAAAAGCAACCAAAAGAAAATTATCTTTAAAAATCTTTGATTTCGAATCAATCGAAATTATTAGTGGAAATAGAGTTAAACAGAATATAAAATTAATTAAGGGTTTAGATCAGGAAATTGCAAAAAAAATTAGTAAAGAATTAAGAAATAATATTAAAAAAATAAATGTCAGTATTCAGGGAGATAGTTTAAGAGTTGCTAGTAAAAGTAAAAATGACCTTCAATTGGCAATTGGAATGATGAATAGCTTCGAAGAGAAATTTCAAATTCCTCTACAAACAAATAATTATCGTTAATATAGTTTTGTTATTCAAATAAGATCAAATATTTAATGGTTGATTACTCAGATTCATTAATTAAGTTACTCACTTACAAAGTTAAAAGTTACCCTAATTTCTCAGAAAATGATTTAGAAAAGTTTTGTTGGATGGCAGTACATGAGCATAAGCACGGGATGCTACCTTCAGAGTATGATGTGCGAGACATTGATGAGAGTCTTTACCTTTTACTTCTAAAGAAATTTAAATTAGAAGGATAAATTTAACGCTTCATTTAATCTAAAAACAATTATTAAAAATATATTTAATTTAGAGAATTTAACAATGCAATAATTAATTTATTTAAATAAGATGATAAAAATATAAATTTAAATGTCATCTTCTTTTAAAAATGTCACTCCGACAGGTCCAGGAGGAACAGCAACTTTATTAATTGTTTTATCTTTTACAGGATTTTTACTTTTAACCCAATCTTTATTCGTTGTCCCATCGGGCCAAGTCGCCGTGGTCACAACTCTTGGAAAGGTAAGTGGCGGTTCTAGAAGAGCCGGATTGAATGCAAAAATACCTTTTGTACAAAATGTATATCCTTTTGATATCAAGACTCAAGTTCAACCAGAGAAATTTGAAACTTTAACAAAAGATCTCCAGGTAATCAGAGCAACTGCAACAGTAAAATATTCAGTTAAACCAAGTGAAGCTGGAAGAATATTTGCCACAATTGCTAGCAGAAATAGTGATGTTTACCAAAAAATAGTTCAACCTTCATTATTAAAAGCTTTGAAATCAGTTTTCTCACAATACGAATTAGAGACAATCGCAACTGAGTTTAATGTTATTTCTGAAAAAGTTGCTGATACAGTTGCTAAGGAATTAAATTCTTTTGATTATGTGGATGTTAAGAGTTTAGATCTTACGGGATTAGAAATTGCAGAAGAATATAGAGCAGCAATTGAACAAAAGCAAATTGCTGGTCAATTACTCTTAAGGGCGAAAACAGAAGTTGAAATAGCAGAACAAGAAGCTTTACGATACGAAACCCTTAATAAAGGATTAAATGATCAAGTTCTTTTCAAGCTTTTCTTAGATAAATGGGATGGCAGGACACAAGTTGTACCAGGATTACCAGGTTCTTCAGGTAGTACTCCACCAGTAATAGTTAATGGAGAAAGGAGATAAATATTTAATTTTTTAAATTTTTAAAAGATTGTTCAAATGCTTCTATAGTTTGATCAATTTCTTCTTCTGAATGTGCTAGGGATGTGAATCCAGCTTCGTATGAACTAGGAGCTAGATACACACCCCTGGTAAGCATCTCTCTATGAAGTTTGCCAAATAATTCAGAGTTTGTAGATTTAGCCTCCTCAAAATTTCTAACTGGACCATTGCACAAAAAGAAACCAAACATTGCACTAACACTTCCACCATTAATAGAAATACCATTATTAACAGCAGCTTGAATAATTCCTTCAATGAGCCTAGAAGTTGTTGCCTCTAACTTTTCATAAGTTCCTTCTTGCTTTAATAGCTCTAAAGTTTTAATTCCAGCAGTCATGGCAAGAGGATTTCCACTTAAGGTACCGGCTTGATAAACTGGGCCAGAAGGGGCGATCATCTCCATAATATCCTTCCTACCTCCGTAAGCACCAACCGGTAAACCTCCGCCTATAACTTTCCCAAGAGTAGTTAAGTCAGGAGTTACACCAAATCTTTTTTGGGCTCCTCCATAACTAATCCTGAAGCCAGTCATAACTTCATCAAATACTAGCAGTGCTCCATTCTCTGTCGTTAACTCTCGTAGGCCTTCTAGAAATCCAGGCTCAGGTGTAATAAAACCTGCGTTGCCGACAATCGGTTCTAGAATTACACCAGAAATTGCATCGGGATTTTCTGAAAATAATTTTTTAACAGCTTCAAGATCATTATAAGGAGCGGTCAGAGTATTGGCTGTAGTAGTTCTTGGAACTCCTGGAGAATCAGGGAGCCCAAGAGTTGCTACCCCAGACCCTGCTTTTACCAAAAACATATCTGCATGCCCGTGATAACAGCCATCAAATTTGATAACCTTGTCTCTACCAGTGAATGCTCTCATCAGCCTTAGAACTGCCATACACGCCTCTGTACCGCTATTTACGAATCTAACCATCTCTACTGAAGGAACTGCATCAATAACCATTTCTGCAAGCTTATTCTCGAGGACACATGGAGCACCGAAACTAGTGCCTTTCTCAATTGCTTCTTGTAAAGCGGTTGTGACCTCTGGATGAGCGTGTCCGCATATAGCAGGACCCCAGCTGCCAATGTAATCTATATACCTATTACCATCAATATCCCATGCAAATGGACCTTTAACTCTATCAAAAACGATAGGTTGCCCATTAACTGATTTGAAAGCTCTAACCGGTGAACTAACTCCTCCAGGCATAAGACCTTGAGCCGCAGAAAAGATTTCTTGGGATTTAGAAATATTTAATATATCAGTCACGATATGAATAATTTAGAGAATTTGAAAAAATGTATCATGATCTAAATTAGAAATAAGATTGAAATTTGTCAATTCGTATGAAATTCTACATTATGATATTTTCTTTGCGATTAAGTTGATTGTAAATTGATTTTATTGAAAGGAAATTTGCAAATTATAAATTTCTTATGAGATTTCCTATCTTAAACGGGGTTCTTAAGGAATTTTGGTTTTAAATTTTTTATTTCTAAAAATTAAATATGTCATCATCATCAACTTCAAATTCAACTAAATTTTCCTGAAAATCTAAATTAATCATTATGGGAGCATGATCACTGGGTTGATTGTTTTCTCTTTGAATCCTTTCAATTACTGAGCTTTTTAAATTTCCTAAAAGATTGTTGCTTAGATAAATATGGTCAATACGCCAACCCTTATTCAACTCAAATGAATTATTACGGTAATCCCACCAACTCCAATGTCCAGAGCATTTTTCAAATACGCGAAATGAATCTTTAAATCTTGAACCAAGTGCTTCTTTTAACATCTTACGCTCAATTTCTGATGCCATAATGCTGCCTGTAAACTTATCTGGAGCATAAATATCATTATCATCTAAAGCTATATTAAAATCACCTAGAAGACAAGTTGGTTCTCCTCTCTTTGATTGTTTAACCAAATATTCATTAAGCATTGCGAGCCAATTCAGTTTATATTCGAATTTCTCCGAGTTCAGTGATGAGCCGTTTGGAACATAAACATTTATTATCCTAATCCCATTTATAAGTGCACTTATAATCCTTTTTTGAGAATGTAATTCTTTTAAAATTTCTAATTGATTAAGCTCTCCTAGAAAACCATACCTTACATCAGCAATATTAACTTTACTAATAATTGCTACTCCATTATATGATTTTTGTCCGTAAAATTTGACGCTATAGCCAATATTCTCAAAAGTCTTGTATGGAAAATCTTTGTCTGATACTTTTGTCTCTTGCAGGCAAAGTACCTCAGGTCGTTCATCTTCAAGCCATTTTATAACTTGTGATAATCTTGATCTTATTGAATTTACATTCCAAGAAGCTATTAACAATTTATGGATTAGTTATGTAAGATTAAATTAGCAAAAAAAAATAAAATATTATTAGTTATGATTTTAAAAAAGAGACAATCAAAAACAATATTTAATAATCACAATTATCTAGTTTACTTATTAATAACTCCGATTTTTTTTATAAGCTATCAATCCATTGCTCAAGAAAGTTATAAATTAAGAGAAATGGAGATAAATAGAGCTAATCAATTAAATGATGAAGATAATCTTGATTTCCCTACCAACCCTTTCGAAATTATTGATAGGCTCAGAAGAGCTAATAGTATGAATGACGCAACAAAACCGTCAGACGCAATTGATGATGCCATTAAATCTTTTGATATGATCAATTAAGCAGAACAAATGTGATTTTTTCATGGCTTGGATAAATTTCTTATTTCAAAATATTTTTAAATGATTAAAAGCCCAATCCCAAAAGTTTCATACAAGAAACAATTCAGAGCTATAGGAATAGTCTTTGGAATGTATAAACCTCATGAAAATAATTTATTAAATAAAGGATTTATTGAAGATTCAAACGGCCTCAAAATTGACGCAGTAGTTTTAGGAAAAGCTTTACCAGTAATAAAGAAATTTATAAACTTTGAAAAACAATACTATTGGATTGTTTATCCTAGGAATAAAGATTCAAATAATATTCATCTACAAATTGCCGGGATATGGGATCCAAGTAACTTCAAAAATAATGATGATTACAAAATTAATAAAACTCATGATTTATTGCTTTCATTGGATTTAAAAGATAATCTCTTTTCAATTCGGGGTAAATTAATTTTTATAAATATTCAAGAAAAAGAATTGATTATAAAAATATGTCCTTCTAATCAAAGTAAAAATCAAAAAAATAAATCATTTAAAATTTTAGTTAAAGGAGAAATATCAATGAAGTATATAAATTCTTTTGTAAGTCTTGAAGTAATAAGGATAGAGAATTCTTTATTTTTGGAAAAATTCGAGATAATTGAGGATAATATATCCGAAAGTACTTAATGTTTATTCCAAAACGTATCAATATTTTTACTAAAGGAAATAAATATGGATGAAATTCTAATCGAATGCACACCTGGAATCTCAGGTGATATGTTATTAGCTGCCTTTTATGACTTGGGCGTACCTCAAAGCGTTTTTGAAAAACCATTAATCAAGTTAGGATTAAAAAATTTTTTCTCTTTATCTTTTCATGAATCTAAAAGTTATACCTTAAGAGGTGTTAAAGCCGAAGTTAATGTTTTAATAAATAATAAAAAAAAGAAATGGAAAGACATAAAGCAATTGATATTGAGCGCCCACCTAGATAAAGATTTAGAAATAATGATAATAAAAGTTTTTGAATTACTTGCAATCGCGGAAGGGAAGGTACATGGTCATCATCCAGATGAGGTGCATTTTCATGAAATTGGTAACACAGATTCTCTCGTTGATGTTATTGGTGTTTGTGCTGCTATTCAATACTTGAAACCTCAAAATATCTTTTGTAATGCTCCAAATCTTGGAAAAGGCTTTATTAATTCAGAACATGGCAAGATTCCTATACCTTCTCCTGTTGTTCTTGAATTGATATCAAATAGTAAAATAAATATCTGTTCTGATTATTCAATAGATGAGGAGCTTTCAACTCCTACAGGTATTGCATTACTCCTGACGTTAGTAAAATTTTTCAAATTCCCCTCTGAATATTCAATTTATTCATATGGGATAGGTATAGGGCACAAAAAACTCCCTTACCCTAATATTTTAAGGATTTTAGAAATTAATTTACCAGGGTATAAAAAAAATTACTATAAAAATAGTCCAATATTTGAAGAGATTTCCATCCAAGAAGCATGGATTGACGATCATTCCTCTGAAGAAATAGCTTTTTTTGTTGAATTTATGAGGCATGAGGGTGTTTTAGATATCTCTTATAAAACAATTAATATGAAAAAAAATAGAATTGGTTTTTCACTCATAGCAATAGTTCCTGTAGAAAGAGAAGCGTATTTTCGGCAGTTATGGTTTCAATATACAAACACCATAGGTCTTAGAGAGAGAAGGCAAGGAAGGTGGGTGTTACCAAGACGTGAAGGTGAATGTGTGACATCTATTGGTAAAGTTAAATGTAAGGAAATTACTAAGCCAAATGGAGATATTGTATTAAAGCCTGAGCATGATGAAGTAATGAATTTACAAAAGAAATATCGTAAAACAGCTCTAGAAATTAGAAATATTATTAGTAATACTTTGGAAGATTTTAAACCTTTTAAAGATTTGAATTAATAATAAACTATAAAAATTTTGATAAAAAAGTATTTCCTTAAACTCAATTATAAAACATTTAAAAATATATTTTTTTTTATAAGTATCTTTTACTTTATTTATTGCTTGATATTTAATAAAGAAGATATTTCTTTTGCAATCGAGGAGAAAATCTATGATTATCATATATTTTTGTCATTCTTATTTTGTATATTAAGTATAATTTTTAATGGATTAGCTTGGAAAAATATAATAATATGGTTTGGTCAAAATTCAAAAATTAATAATTTAGTTTCATTTTATATAAAAACAAATAGTTTAAAATATGTCCCTTTAGGGGTATGGCATTTTGTTGAAAGGTTTACTTTTTTAAAAGAAATAACAAATGAGAAATTAGCTTTTTATGTAAATCTTATTGAACCATATTTTATGTTATCGGCATCACTTTTATTAACTTCTTTTGGTGTAATTTATAACCCTTTATACTTATTATGCTTGTTGCCCTCAATATTTTTGCATAGAAATTTAATTTATATAATAATATTTAAACTTCAATCTTTTAAAGATAAAAGCATAAGTATTTTTAAAACAAATTATACAAAAAACCAGTTTGATCAAAAAATAAAAATAAAGTCGGCGTTTCCTTTTAAAATATTAATTATTGAAGTACTTTTTATTTTATTTAAGTTTATTGGATTTATTTTCTGCTTTTATATCTTTAATGATTTAAGTAATCTAGATTATCTTTTTATATTCACGATATTTTGCCTATCTTGGTCAATAGGTTTAATAATTCCTGCAGCGCCAGGGGGAATAGGAGTTTTTGAAGGCTGCTTTATTTTTCTTATGGGTGATTATTACTTTCAAAGTTCTTTAATTATGAGTTTGATTATTTTTAGATTTATATCTTCATCTGCAGATTTATTATTAAGTGCTCCATTCTTTATTAAGAAAGTCTTTAAAAAAAGAAATTAATTATTTTGCTTCTCCAAGCTAGGAATTAATGTACTTGATGCTACGAGTCCTAATAAAGTTATTAGAATGGCTGGTAAGATTGCTTGACCAAGTCTTCCATCAGTCCCATACTGATATATCCTGACTGATAAAGTATCAAAATCTAGGGGTCTAATTAAAAAGGAGACTGGCAATTCTTTTATCGTGTCTATAAATACTAAGAGTGTTCCAACGAGTGCAGGACCTTTTAACAAAGGGATATGAACCTCTTTTATCACTCTAAAATTTTTTGCCCCTAATCCGGTAGCAGCTTCATCAATAGAGGGAGAGATCCTTTCTAAGGCTGAATCTATAGTTCCCTTAGAAATAGTTAGAAAACGTGTAATATATCCCCACATCAGCAAATAAATATAATAATCAGGATTATTAATTACAGTAAGCAAAAATATAGCTAATACTGTTCCAGGAATAGAATATCCGATCCCAGCAAGGAAAGAAGTTATTTGGAGGATAATACTTTTATTCCATCTTTTAGAAAGTGAAAGAAGTAATGAAAAAATTATCGCTAAAAATGCTGTCGCAGCTCCTAAACCTAAAGTTCGCAAAGTTAGAAATAGTAGATCTTCTTCAAAGCTTTGAGGAATTTGATCGATATTTAAAACAACCCATAGTAGTGGAATCCCAAGTGAAAATATTGCAGGAAATGCGGCAATAATAATAGCTATGTAAGCTCTTATCCCCTCTAATTCCCACCCTTGAGAATTACTAATAGAGGGATTTTCACTCCAACGTTTTGACTTCTTTCTAGAAAATTTTTCAATAAATATTAATGAAAAAACTATTATTAAGGCTATTAAAGCTAATCCTATTCCACTATTGAGATCCCCTTCAATGATCCAATTCTCAGCAATTCCCGTTGAAATTGTGGGAATATTCAATAATTCAAAAGTTCCTAATTCATTCATTGCCTCCATGCACATAAGGCTAATTCCTATAGCTAAAGAGGGTAATGACATAGGCAGTGCAATTCGAAAAAAACTTTTCCATGGACCTACACCTAAACCTCTGCTGGCTAAAATCTGATTTAATCCGAATTTATTAAAACTTTCATTAGTTAATATAAAAACGTAA
Organism: uncultured Prochlorococcus sp.; assembly: GCA_902624085.1. Classification (GTDB taxonomy): domain Bacteria; phylum Cyanobacteriota; class Cyanobacteriia; order PCC-6307; family Cyanobiaceae; genus Prochlorococcus_A. The sequence goes on along the minus strand of CACNWD010000021.1, from coordinate 9,441 downwards.
GGATAAGTTGATATGGATATTATTAAAACTCCCCACCAAAAACCAGTAATTTGATATCCATATATACTTCCTAAATCTTGAAATATTGCTGTTACGAGATAAGCAGGAGAAGCTAAAGGTATTAGCTGTAATATCCTTAGTATTTTTCTAAACTTAAAATTGCAATTTGAAAGTAACCAAGCATTTATGATCCCCAAACCTCCTCCAATGAGACTTATTAGCAAAAGCATTTTTATAGTTCCTATTATTTCTTCTTCACCGGTTAATCCAATAGAAAAATTTCCATTCAGGATTATTGCAAAACCTTCTCTTAAAAAGTTGAAAATTGGCAGTGTTATTAGTATCGCAATAATTAATGCAAAAATATCTAGTAATTTTATATTTTTATTTATTAAAGGTTTAATTTTTTTCAAAATTTTGACTAATTATTTATTAGATGGAATGATACATGAATCAAGTTGTTTTTGTATTTCCTCTTGATTTAAATTCTTGCCAATCAATACAATCTTATTACATTTATTATTTCCCCAATCTTCATCATCTATGGAAAATCTTTTCCCAGCAAGATGAAAAATATGTTTTCTTTCGCTTTCAATAAACCAAAGGATACCTTTTGCTCTAAATACATTTTTGGACAGTTGATTATCTAAGAAATATTGAAATTTCCTAAGAGAGAATGGTTCCTCAGATTGAAAAGATACTGATCCAAAGCCTTCTATAGTATTAATTGAATCATGAACGTGTGAATGATCGTGTGAATGATCGTGTGAATGATCGTGTAAGTAATTTACTTTATGAGTGTTGTTTTTTGCTAGTGGTTCACTATTCTCATATTTATCAGTTTCAAAAAGTCCTACACTTATAATCGTTTCTAATCCAACTGAACTATTAGTACATCTCAAAATTCTAGGCTCTGTTTTAATTGTGAGAATTTTTTCTTCAATTTTCTTTATTTTCTCTTCACTTACTAAATCACATTTATTTAAAAGCAATACATCTCCATATAAAAGTTGAGCATGAGCAATATTTGTTTTATCAATATCAAAATCAAAGTTTTCAGCATCAACTAAAGTTATTATCGAATCTAATCTTACTCTTGAACGAAGACTACTCCCTGCAAAAGTCATGGCTACTGGTAATGGATCTGCGAGTCCAGTTGTTTCAACGATTAAATAATCAATTTTTTTATTCTTATCTAAGATTTTATTTACGGCTGTAAGTAATTCTCCATTTATTGTGCAGCAAATACATCCATTGCTTAATTCAATCATATCTTCACTAGTTTCAATAATTAAATCATTATCAATTCCAATTTCACCAAATTCATTTACTAATACGGCTGTTTTGAGACCTTTTTGATTGGATAGAATATGGTTCAGGAGGGTTGTTTTACCAGATCCTAAGAATCCGCTTATAATTGTTACCGGCAAAAGCTTATTTGTCATATGTTAAATTCTTTGTTTTTTAAACTATTTTAATTAAATATATTTAAATATCTACTTTTAACTTTTAAATGAGGCATTTATTTAAGTAAGTTGTTTATCTCTGATGCTAAGACTTGATCTAAGCTTGATATCCCTCCAAGGTCATGTGTGTATAATTTAATTTTTACTTTTGAGTAGACATTCTCCCAATTGGGATGGTGATTATATTTTTCTGCTAACAGAGCTACTTTAGTCATAAAAGAGAAAGCATCTACAAAATTCTTAAAGACAATACTCCTTTCAATATACGTTGGATGTATTTCCCATCCTGAGATTTTAGCAGCTAATTCTTTAATCTCTTCCTCATTTAATAAATATGGTTTCATTTGTATAGTCTATTTTTTTTAATTATAAGCTTTGTTTATTTTTTCACCAATTGCATGAATATTAACTAATCTGTCTTTTCTCTCATAACGGTGCTCCCACAAGTAAATAGCCTGCCAAACTCCGATAATAAGTTTTTCATTCTGAAAGCTTAAGGATAAAGAGTTATTTGTCAGAGCTGTTTTTATATGTGCAGGCATATCATCTTCACCCTCTTGAAAGTGTTCATAATCTACTTTTTTGGGTTGTATGTTTAAGTCTTGATAGGAATTATATGGCACTATTGATTCAATATATTTACTTAGGTCATAAAGTACATTTGGATCTGCATTCTCATTTAATGTTAAGCTGCAGCTCGTATGTAAAACATTCAAAATTAAAATACCATTAACAAAATTATTTTCTCTTATAAATTCTTTAACTGAAAAAGTAATGTCTGTAAATCCTTGACCTTTAGTTATTACTTTAATTGTTGAAATAACTTGTTCCATTTATTAAAAAGATTTTTAAGTTATTCTTTAAAATATAGTTTTAATATCTCTCGCTGACTATAAAAAATAGTTTTAGTATATATTCTATTTGGAGAAACTTTTGAAGGAGATTGCTTGGAATAAGTTAGGAGCTTATTTAACTAAAACGCAAATTTTAGGCTCAATACAAAATACTCTTTATTGGGATCAAAATACAATAATGCCTAGAAATGGAGCATCATGGAGAGCTGATCAATTAACCTATTTGGCAAAAATTCTGCATGAAAGAACCTCTTCAAATGTTTTATCTGATTTAATAATTTTAGCTGAGAAAGAATTAAAAGAAATTGATGGAATTGAAGATATCCAATTTAATTCAAAAATGAAAAATATTGAACTTTTAAAAAAAGAACTTGATAGACAGAGCAGAATTGATCCAATTTTAGTTGAACATTTAGCTAGAGCTAAATCAAATGGTTATGAAAGTTGGCAGCAAGCCAAAGAAAATTCAGAATATAAAATATTCCTTCCTTCTTTCAAAGAACTTATTAGATTGCGTATTGAAGAAGCTAGGCAAATTTCAAATAAATTATCACCATGGGAAACTTTAGCCCAACCTTACGAGCCTGATATTTCTAAAGAATGGTTACATAAAATATTTAATCCTATTAAAGAAGCAATCCCGTTAATGTTAAAGAAGACTAAAGAATTCAAGAGAGATAATTGGGATTTAGATTATAATTCTCAGAAATTTCTTTCTGAGAAATTACTTGATGTTTTTGGGAGAGATAAAAATTTGGTTGCTGTGGCAGAATCACCGCATCCGTTTTCCATAACATTGGGACCAAAAGATTTTAGAATAACAACAAGGATCGTAAAAGGTGAACCATTCTCTAGTTTTCTAGCAACTGCTCATGAATGGGGACATTCGGTTTATGAACAAGGTTTACCCTCTCAGAGTCATCAATGGTTTGCTTGGCCTTTAGGTCAAGCAACATCAATGGCTATACATGAAAGTCAATCTTTATTTTGGGAAAATAGAATTGTGAAATCTAAAGCTTTTTCTGAAAGTTTTTTTAAGTTTTTTGTGGAGAAAGGTTGTCCTTTGAAAAATCATGAGGAATTGTGGAAATCAATGAATACTTTTAAAGCTGGTTTAAATAGAGTTGAAGCTGATGAACTCAGTTATGGTTTACATATACTTATAAGAACCGAATTAGAAATAGAATTGATTGAGGGGAATTTAGATCCTGAGGATTTACCATGTGAGTGGAATAATATGTACGAAAAGCTTTTAGGGATTAAACCACCTAATGATAAATTAGGATGTTTACAAGATGTTCATTGGAGTGAAGGGGCTTTTGGCTATTTCCCCTCTTATTTACTTGGACATCTAATAAGTGCACAAATAACAAGTAAGTTGGAAGAGGATCTTGGATTAATCGATAACTTGATTGCAAATCAATCTTATAAGTTAATTATTAATTGGCTTAAAAAAAATGTTCATAAGTATGGTAGATCTTTGAATGCAATGGAATTAGTAAAAGAAGTAACTAGATTAGAATTATCTCCAAATTATTTCATTTCCTATTTAGAAAAAAAGATTAGTTTATTAAATTAAATATATTTTGAATCATAACTTTTAAAGTTTTTTTAATAATATAGGATTGTAAGATAAATGAATTTACAAAGAATATGGCAAATCTTAATCAACCACCAAGTAAAAGTACTCCAAATTTATTGCATATATTAAATGCTTTTACAGATGAAACTAAATTAATAGTTAATACAATAGTTGAATTAAATTCAAATACAATAAATAAATACGAATTAATTACTGAAACAGGTCATTTAAAGCTTGATAGGGTAGGTTATTCGTCTTTAGCATATCCATTCGCTTACGGATGTATTCCAAAAACATGGGATGAGGATGGTGACCCTCTAGATATTGAAATTGTGTCTGTCACAGAACCTTTGATTCCAGGATCTATTGTTGAATCCAGAATTATTGGTGTTATGAAGTTTGATGATGGAGGAGAAGTTGATGATAAAGTTATCGCTGTTTTGTCAGATGATAAAAGAATGGAACATATAAAATCTTTTGAAGATTTAGGCCCTCATTGGATTAAAGAAACTACTTACTATTGGGAACATTATAAAGATTTAAAAAAGCCAGGTACATGCAAAGTAAATGGTTTTCTAGGAATTGAAGAAGCTATTAAAGTAATTGAAGATTGTGAAGAAAGATATAAAAAAGATATTGAGCCAAGCTTGATCGATTAATTTTTATCGAAATTTTTCGAATATTTCTTTAAGGATTTCATCTGCTCCTTTACTTTTAAGTTTTCCTGCTAATATTTTTCCTATTTTTTCTGGTTCATTAATATTACCTTCTGAATAATCTTTAATAAGTCTTTTGCCATCAATAGAAGCTACCATACCGTTTAAATAAATTGAATCATTTTTTGACTTCACTGTTAACACCTATTGGAACTTGGCAACCTCCCTCTAGTTCTCGTAAGAATGATCTTTCCGCTAAACATCTCTTATTTGTTTCCTCATGATTCAATACATTTATGATTTTTATAATTTCATGATCATTTTTTTTGCATTCAATCCCTAAAGCACCCTGACCCACTGCATGTAAAGAAATCTCGCTTGAAATTAATTGATGAATTCTTGATTCAAATCCTAATCTCTTTAAACCTGCTGCGGCAAGAATAATACAATCAAATTCTCCAGAATCTAGCTTTTCAAGTCTCGTTAAAACATTACCTCTGATGTCTTTAAAGACAAGCATGGGATAATTAAACCTTAGTTGAGCAAGTCTTCTTAATGAGCTTGTTCCCACAACAGATCCGGGAGGTAAAGTCTCCAATTGGTAGATCTCATTCTTTTTGTTAACAACTAAGGCATCTGAAGGGTCTTCTCTTTCTGTAATGCATCCTAAGGTGAGACCCTCCGGTAGGTTTGTAGGTAAATCTTTTAGAGAGTGAACGGCGATGTCAGCTTTGTCTAGTAGCATTTGGGCTTCAAGTTCTTTGGTAAAAAGCCCCTTATCACCAATCTTAGCTAATGCGACATCAAGTATTTTATCTCCTTGAGTTGCCATGGCTTCTATTGAGACCTCTATATCAGGAAGATTTCTCTCAAGTTCTGCTTTAACCCATAAAGTTTGAACCATCGCTAACTTACTTCTTCTTGTGGCTATTCTTAAGTTTGTTTTTGTCATTAAAATATTATCTTTACTTTAGATTAAAAGAAAGAAGTAAACATTTAAAGATATATTTTATCAACTTAATGAAGATAAATCTATCAGTTTTATTTTATATATTCTTTTAAAACCCCGTTTCTGTTTGGGTGCCTTAATTTTCTTAATGCCTTGGCCTCTATTTGCCTAATTCGTTCTCTTGTAACATCAAAAATTTGACCTATCTCTTCTAAAGTTTTCATCCTGCCATCATCTATTCCATATCTAAGCCTAAGAACATCTCTTTCTCTAGGACTTAGGGTAGCAAGAACACCCTCTAGATCCTCTCTTAGTAAAGTTTTAGAGACATCTTGTTCAGGATTCTCAATATCAGCCTCTATAAAATCTCCTAGTCTTGAATCTTCTTCCTTACCAATAGGGGTTTCAAGAGATATAGGGAGTTGCGCACTTTTTGCAATGAATCTTAATTTCTCAATAGTCATTTCCATACTTTCTGCAATTTCTTCTTCTGAAGGTTTTCTTCCAAATTCTTGACTCAAGACTTTAGTAGTTTTTTTTATTCTTGAAATAGTTTCGTATAAATGTACAGGTAATCTAATGGTTCTACTTTGGTCTGCGATCGCTCTTGTAATTGCTTGCCTAATCCACCATGTAGCGTAGGTTGAGAATTTATAACCTTTTTCATGATCAAACTTTTCAGCTGCTCTTATAAGTCCTAAACTTCCTTCCTGAATTAAGTCTTGGAAAGACAAACCTCTATTCATATATTTTTTAGCTATCGAAACAACTAGTCGTAGATTAGATTGAACCATTTTTTCTTTAGCTCTTCTGCCAAGTAATAACCTTCTTCTAAATTTAGAAAGGGGCATATCGATTAATTCAGCCCATTCTCTTACTGAGGGAAAATAACCTTTCTCAGATTCAAATTGTGTTGCCAATTCTTCCAGTTGAAGTAAATCTGCAATTTTACGGGCGAGCTCGATCTCTTCATCTGGTCTTAGTAATCTTATTCTGCCAATTTCTTGTAGATAAACTCGTATTGAATCCTCTGTATATGTACCTTTAGGACCAATTTTTATATTACTCAGATTTTTTGCTTCTTCATCTGTAAGGCTATACTCACTATTATCTAAAGAAACTTTTTCACTATCAGATTTTAGGTTATTTGTTTCGCCGTCTGAATTTCCTACTTTTTCTATCTCTTTTACTGAAGTCAAATCAATATTCTTACTTATTTTTTTCTTAGAACGTGATCTAGGATTTTTAGACTCTGCAGCTATTGGACACATAGTGTACTCCTTTCTAGGGTGAATTTAACTAAATAAAACTTTAATTACGGCTATTCCGTACATTTAGTAGCAAAAGTTAGCTTTGTGGTGAAGTTCATCTTTTCACAAAGGTTTAAAAAGTTAAGGTGCTTGGAAAATGTTGAAAAATTTAATTAGTGTTATAAATTACCTAGGGCAAAAAGTTTAGGGCTTTCTCAGACTGGCAGATCAAAATTGGATTTTTGAATCAATGATCAAAGCTTCATGTCTTCCCTCAGAACTAGATGCGTACAATGTGCAAAAACACTTTGTGGAATGTTCAACAATCCAATACTAAGAAAAAGTTTTGAAGCTCGCAACTAATGATGAATCTCCTATGCTTTTCAAATTAGGTGTTTTGCTTGATTTTGGGAGATATAGCAATAGATTTGATTACCTTGATGAAAAATATTTGGGTGTAGATATCGGTGATATTGTGCTGGTTAGAATTAAAGGTCGATTAGTAAATGGATTAGTGGTAGAAAAGAATATTTTTCAAAATAATGCAAAAGCTGAATTTAAATATTTATCAATCGAGAGAATTATTGAAAAAAAAGTTTTTCAACCTTGGTGGAGAGAATGGATTATTCAGATGGCCATTTTTTATAAAGTAAGTGAATTAAAAATGTTTAAAACTGCATTACCGCCTGGATGGATTGGAAAATCAAATATTAGATCAGAAATATCCACTAAAATATGGATAAGTTTTAATAAAGATGGAAATAAATCACAACATAAATTAACAGGTAAACAATCTTCATTATTAGAGAAAGTAAAAAGCCAAAAGGGGGAATGGCAAAGCATATTAATTAAACAAGGTTTTAGTTCGCAACAAATAAATACATTAATTAGTAAAGGGATATTAAATAAAATAAAACGCCAAAAAACAGTAAATATTTCTTTGAATTCTTATAAAAGTAGCTCTCCTCAAAGAAAAATTCCAATACTTACAATTCAGCAAGAGAAGGCGATTAGAGGAATTCAAGATATGAAATATGGAGAGGCTTTATTACTTTGGGGAGAAACAGGATCTGGTAAGACTGAAGTATATTTAAGAATTGCAGAAAGTCAATTAATACTTAATAAGAGTTGCCTCATATTAGCTCCAGAGATAGGTTTAATTCCTCAATTAATAGATAGATTTGCTGATAAATTTAAAAAAAACATATTTGAATATCACAGTAATTGCTCTCCAAAGTATAGACAGACAGTTTGGCGCGAGATTTTAAGTGCGAGTGATCCTCTTATAGTTATTGGAACTAGGTCTGCAATTTTTCTTCCAATAAAAAATTTGGGAATAATAATATTAGATGAAGAGCATGATAACTCTTATAAACAGGAAAATCCTATGCCATGTTATGACGCGAGAGAAGTTGCCATCGATAGATCTAAAATGCTTAATACCAAAATTATATTTGGGACGGCAACACCTTCCTTATCGATTTGGAAAAAAACTTATTTTGAAAAGAAATTCAAGATGATACGAATGCCAGAAAGGATATCATCTACCAAAATTCCTGAGATAAAAGTTGTTGATATGAGAGATGAATTTAAAAAGGGAAATGCGAAAATTTTAAGTAATGAATTATTAAATTCTCTTTCAAAGTTGAAGCTCAAAAATGAACAAGCAATAATTCTTGTTCCTAGAAGAGGATATAGTGGCTTCCTTAGTTGTAGGAATTGTGGTTATGTCGTAAATTGCCCAAATTGCGATACTGCTCTAACTGTTCATGTAGGAGCGAAAGGGGGTAGATGGTTAAGTTGTCACTGGTGTGATTTCAAGAGGACCTTGATCAATTCATGTCCAGAATGTAATTCAACAGCCTTTAAACCATTCGGTATTGGTACCCAGAGAGTAATGGAATTTCTTAGGAATGAACTACCACAATTAAGACTCTTAAGATTTGATAGAGATACTACATCTGGCAAAGATGGGCATAGAAAGATTTTGAATGAATTTGCTACAGGGAATGCCGATGTAATAGTGGGTACTCAAATGATTGCGAAGGGAATGGATATGCCGAATGTTACACTTTCTGTGGTTTTAGCAGCAGACGGCCTTCTACACCGGCCAGATTTATCTTCTGAAGAGAAATCACTTCAACTATTTCTTCAATTAGCAGGAAGATCAGGAAGGGCTGATAAGGATGGTGAAGTAATCTTTCAAACCTATCAACCAAATCATCCAGTCATTTCGTATTTAAGAAAAAGAGATTATGAATCTTTTTTGTACGAAAATTTGCAGCTAAGAAAGGCATCAAATTTATTTCCTTTTTGTAAGGTATGTCTTCTAAAAATATCTGGTTTTAGTTATGACTTAACTGAACAAATAGCAAAAAATTTAGCAAGTTTTATCATGCCATTTTGTATACAAAAAAATTGGGAAATCATTGGTCCCTCTCCAAGTATGGTTTCAAAAATTGGGAATAAATATAGATGGCAAATATTAATACATGGACCTGAAAATACTGATGTCCCAATACCGCATAGAGAAAAATTATGGAAGTTAATTCCTCAAAATATCTTTTTAATTATTGATATTAATCCTGTTGAGATATAAATTCATGAAGGTAATTGAGGAAGATCTGAACCAAGCTCATATCGTTTTTTTCTAATGTAGTAAGCAAATAGAATCAATAAAAGAA
>CACNWD010000020.1 GCA_902624085.1 uncultured Prochlorococcus sp. | reverse complement strand
AGATTATTCTCAAGTGATTAAAAAAAATAATATTGTAACGAGTGAAATTGTTGAAGAAGTCCTAAATAATCAGAAAATTGATCAGAGAGGTTTAGATGAAATTGATAGAAGTTTTTTGAATTATTTATATAAAAATAATTGTGGGCCGGTGGGATTAGAATCAATTGCTGCAGCCTTAAATGAAGATTCAACAATGTTAGAATTGATAGTCGAACCATATTTAATTCAATTGGGTCTTATCTCTAGAACATCTCGAGGAAGAATCCTTACTCCCTCTGGAGAAAATTACATAAATGAATACCATGAATTATAAATTGAGTATTACATGAAAAATTTCTTATTTATATCAATCTTTTTAAGTTTATTTCTACGAATTAATCCTGTTTTATCTCTAGAAGATAGAGAAGTATTATTTAAAGATGCATTAACTGCAAGCTCAATTGGTCAATTTGTAATTTCATTAGATAAATGGAATCAATATTTAGAAAAATTTCCAAATGATGCTGCTGCTCTTAGTAATAGAGGCAATGTAAAACTTGTTTTAGGAGATCCCAAAGGCGCTATAAAAGATCAAAATAATGCTATAAATTTAGATGGTAATGAATTAGATCCCTATATAAATAGAGGTATTGCTAAGGAGTCATTAGGCCTTTGGTTAGATGCTAAAGATGACTATTCTTTTGTTATTTCAAGAGATAATGATAATTTTTCAGCAATGTATAACTTAGCTAATGTTGAGGGATCCTTGAAAAATTGGGAAAATGCTCGGGAACTATATGATAATGCAGCTAAAGCAAATCCTGGTTTTGCAATGGCGAGATCAAGTCTTGCTTTAGCTGATTATGAATTGGGCAACTTAAATAAATCTGAGCAAGAATTAAGGAAATTAATACGGAGATATCCCACGTTCGCAGATGCTAGAGCTGCTTTAACTGCATTGACATGGTCTAAAGGTAACTATGGTGAAGCTGAAAGCAATTGGGTCGCAGTAATAGAATTAGATCCACGATATGCTGAAGAAGATTGGCTCTTAGAAGTAAGAAGATGGCCTCCCGCTCCTGTAAGAGATTTGATGAAATTTATTGCTTTAAATTAATGTTATGAATATGGATAACTTAGATATCAAGCTTGATTTAATTATTAATGAAATTATTGATATTAGAAGACATATTCATGCTCATCCAGAACTCAGTGGCTTAGAACATCAGACTGCAATTTTAATAGCTGGTTATTTAAGAAATATTGGTTGGGAAGTGAAGGAATCAATTGGCAGAACTGGTATTATTGCTGAATTCGGTCCAAGTGATAATGGATATATTGGATTGAGAGTTGATATGGATGCTCTTCCAATTCAAGAAAATACTAATTTAGATTTCTCATCAACCTTAGATGGAGTAATGCATGCTTGTGGTCATGATTTTCATATTAGTATTGGCTTAGGAGTTGCTCATTTAATTAAAGATTTTAAACTCAAATATGGAGTAAGAATAATATTTCAACCAGCAGAAGAGATTGCAAGTGGTGCTAAATGGATGATAGAGGATGGAGCTATAGAAAACTTAAAGCAAATAATAGGAGTGCATGTCTTTCCTGAATTATCAGCAGGGAAAGTTGGGATTAAGGAAGGTAGCCTTACTGCGGCAGCGGGAGAACTTTCGATAGAGATTAATGGTAAATCTGGGCATGGAGCTCGTCCTTATGAAGGGATAGATTCTATCTGGGCGGCATCAAAAATTATTTCTGGCATACAAGAAGCAGTTACTAGAGAATTGGATGTACTAGATCCACTCGTAATTACTTTTGGGAAAATCAATGGAGGTAAAGCATATAATATATTAGCGGAACAAGTTACCATTCTTGGAACAGTTAGATGTACGAATGTAGATCTATTTGACAATATAGGGCAATGGTTAAATTCAACAATCTATTCTTTAGGGAAAACCTGTGGAGCTGAGTGCGTAATTAAATTTAGAAAGATTACACCTCCGGTGAATAATGATTTAGAGATGAATAGAGTTTTAAGGAAATCTGCATTGAATTTGTTTGGGCATGAAAATGTTGTCGAACTTCAGAAGCCCTCAATGGGAGCAGAAGATTTTGCAGAATTTTTAAATTATGTACCTGGTGCTATGTTTAGATTAGGCGTAACAAAAAATGATAATTTTTCTCCTTTACATAGTGCTGAATTTAATCCTGATGAAATGGCAATTCGTGTGGCAATTAAGTTAATTACAGATACTATAATTAGATTAAATAAATGAAAAGATAAAAATGAGCTTAAAAAATAATTATCATTACACATTCATAACACCATTAATGATAATAATTGCTTTTTTAGGATTAACTTTTAGAGATAATGGAAAGAAGCACTTTTATGTACCTATTGGTATCATTGGAGTCTACTTAGTGGCCGAGAAAGAATATCATAGAAAAACTAATAGAGCAGATATCCTAAATAAAATAAAAAACTTTCAAGAAAATAAATAAATTCTTATTTTTTTACTTTATAAGTAATTTTTGGATGTTTTATTTATTAAAAATAGCTATTAATGAATTAATGCTAGGGGTGCTTGAAAGTAATTCTTCAAGCTGAGATCATACCCTTTGAACCTGATTCAGCTAATACTGACGAAGGAAAGTGGACTTTTGATCAAACTTTAGTAATAAACTTTTAAATTTTTAGCTATGAGAAATTCTTGGATAAAACCACGTTTAGGTAAGAAAAATATTACACAAATGAATTTCGCACGTGAGGGTCAGATCACCGAAGAAATGTCTTTCGTTGCAAAGAGAGAAAATCTGCCTGAATCCTTAATAATGGAAGAAGTTGCAAGAGGAAGATTAATTATACCCGCAAATATAAATCATCTAAATTTAAAGCCTATGTGTATTGGTATTGCGTCAAAATGTAAGGTTAATGCCAATATTGGAGCCTCTCCAAACGCAAGTAACATAAATGAAGAAGTCGAAAAACTTAATCTTGCAGTTAAGTATGGTGCTGATACAGTCATGGATTTATCTACTGGCGGAGTTAATTTAGATGAGGTTAGGGAAGCAATTATTGATGCTTCTTCAGTTCCTATTGGGACAGTACCTGTATATCAAGCTCTGGAAAGCGTTCAAGGTTCAATTGCTAGATTAACTGAAGATGATTTTCTTCATATCATTGAAAAACAATGTCAACAAGGCGTAGATTATCAAACTATTCATGCTGGTTTATTAATAGAACATTTACCAAAAGTTAAGGGGAGGATTACAGGAATAGTTAGTAGAGGCGGAGGTATTTTAGCTCAATGGATGCTTCATCATTTCAAGCAGAATCCTCTCTTCACTCGTTTTGACGATATTTGTGAAATATTTAAAAAGTATGATTGTACTTTCTCTCTTGGCGATTCTCTCAGACCTGGTTGCTTGCATGATGCCTCCGATGAAGCGCAATTAGCTGAATTAAAAACACTTGGTCAGCTTACAAAAAGAGCATGGGAACATAATGTTCAAGTTATGGTTGAAGGGCCAGGACATGTACCTATGGATCAAATAGAATTTAATGTAAGGAAGCAAATGGAGGAATGCTCAGAAGCACCATTCTACGTTTTAGGCCCTTTGGTGACTGATATTTCACCTGGTTATGATCATATCTCAAGTGCGATTGGAGCAGCAATGGCGGGATGGTATGGTACAGCTATGTTGTGTTACGTCACTCCTAAAGAGCATTTAGGTCTCCCTAATGCTAAAGATGTCAGGGAGGGCCTAATTGCTTACAAGATTGCAGCCCATGCTGCAGATATTGCTAGACATAGGCCCGGAGTAAGAGATAGAGATGATGAATTAAGTCATGCTCGTTATAATTTTGATTGGAATAAGCAATTTGAATTATCACTTGATCCAGAAAGAGCAAAGCAATTTCATGATGAAACATTGCCTGAAGAAATATTTAAAAAAGCAGAGTTTTGCTCAATGTGCGGTCCTAAGCATTGTCCAATGAATTCAAAGATCTCAGACGAAACTCTTGATGAATTAAATAATAAACTTACAAAGTGCCATAGTAATAGCACTTCGTAATGATTCTCTTATAAGATTTCTTTTGTTTTACTAACTACATTTTCAACAGTAAAACCAAAACTTTCAAGGCATTTGCCTCCAGGTGCGGAGGCTCCAAACCTATCCATAGTAATGCAAGCCCCGTCAAGACCTACATATTTATGCCATCCGAAGGAATGAGCAGCTTCTACTACAACTCGTTTTTTTACATTACTTGGTAGAACACTTTCTTTGTATGAAAGATCTTGTTCTTCGAAAAGTTCAACGCAAGGCATCGAAACTACTCTAGTCTTTTTGCCCAAAGAAGATAATTCTTTACTTGCTTCAATACAAAGGTTAAGCTCACTTCCTGTACCAATAAAAATGACGTCTGGAGTACCCTCACAATCAGAAATGATATACCCACCTAATGCAACTTTATCTATAGATGTATTTTCTTGATTGGGCATCCCTTGGCGACTTAAACATAAAGCGGATGGTCTATTTCTATTCTCAATAGCAATTTTGTATGCCCCACTTGTTTCATTACCATCACCAGGTCTTAGAACAAGCATATTCGGCATAGCTCTTAGTGAAGGGATAGTTTCAACAGGCTGATGAGTTGGTCCGTCTTCTCCTACTCCAATAGAGTCATGTGTTAAAACATAAATTACTCCCAATCCACTTAGAGCTGATAATCTCATTGAACCTCTCATATAATCTGCAAAAACTAAAAATGTTCCTCCGTAAGGAATTAAACCACTATTGTGGTAAGCAATTCCATTCAATATGGCTGCCATGGCATGCTCTCTAACTCCAAAATGTAAATATCTTTTTTCAGGAGAGTGAGCTTGAAAAGATCCACTTTCACCTTTTATATCAGTGTAGTTAGAGTGGGTAAGGTCAGCAGATCCACCAATTAACTCTGGAAGATTTGGCCCAATAGAACCCAAACAGATCTGGGAATGTTTTCTTGTAGCTAAGCCCTTATCAGTAGGTGTATAAGAAGGTAAATCCTTATCCCAATTATCTGGTAATTCTCCATTTAACATTCTTGATAATTCTTTTCCTTCTTTAGGAAATGATTTTTTATATCCTTCAAATTTTTGATTCCAATCATTTTCAGAGGCTTCACCTTTTGTTATCGCTTGCCTGAAATGTTCATAAACTTCGTTTGGTATCTCAAATGGAGGATATTCCCAATTAAGGAAATTCCTTGTCAACTCCGCTTCTTCTTGACCAATTGCAGCTCCATGAATACCTGCAGTGTCTGACTTGTTGGGAGATCCATATCCAATTGTTGTAGAAATTTTAATTATTGAAGGCTTATCTTTAATTAATTTTGCAGCCTCAATAGCTTTTGTTATTCCTTGAATATCATGGTTTCCATCTTTTACGTGTTGTATATGCCATCCATATGCTTCATATCTTTTTAAAACATCTTCAGTAAAAGAAACATCTGTCCTCCCGTCTATAGTTATCTGATTATCATCATATAGAGCGATTAATTTTCCGAGCTTTAGGTGTCCGGCTAGAGAACAAGCTTCAGAAGCTATGCCTTCTTGATTACATCCATCACCCATTATCACATATGTGTAATGGTCAACAATATCAAAATTTGTTTTATTAAATTTTGCAGCCAGGTGTGATTCTGCGATTGCTAAACCTACTGCATTGGATATGCCTGCCCCAAGAGGGCCAGTAGTTACTTCTACACCATCTGTTTCAAAAGTCTCAGGATGACCGGGCGTCTTAGATCCCCATTGTCTAAATTCTTTAATATCATCAATAGTTACTGATTTATAACCTGTTAGATGTAATAAAGCATATTGCAACATACATCCATGGCCGGCAGATAAGACAAAGCGGTCCCTGTTAAACCATTTTGGATTATTTGGATTATGGTTCATTATGTTGTGCCACAAAGCATAACCCATAGGAGCACAACCCATTGGGAGGCCGGGATGACCACTATTAGATTTATTTACTGCATCTACAGCCAGCATTCTTATACTATTAACACAGAGAGATTCTAATGAAACGGTTGCAGAGACCATTGTTTTAATTGAGGTAAGTTGAATAGAAAGGCTTTATTGTTGTCATATAAGTTTGCTAAAAGCAAGACAAACATTGTGACCACCAAAGCCAAAGGAGTTTGAAAGAGCCACTCTGATTTGAGTATCTCTAGCATTATTTGGTACATAATCAAGATCACAATCTGGATCTCGATTAACGTAGTTGATTGTAGGAGGGATAAAATTATGTGTCAAAGAGAGGACACAAGCAACTGCTTCTATTCCTCCAGAGCCTCCTAACAGATGACCAGTCATCGACTTAGTTGAGCTTACAGGAATAAGGTAAGATCTGTCTTTAAAAATTGATTTAATTGCTGATGTTTCATTACTATCGTTTGCTGAAGTACTGGTACCGTGAGCATTTATATAATCAACATTATCAATTTCTAAAGTAGCATCTTCTAATGCAAGTTTAATTGCTGCAGCTCCCCCAGAGCCTCCAGGGGAAGGAGAAGTTATATGATGTGCATCGCAAGTCGTTCCATAACCAACAATTTCAGCATATATGTTTGCACCTCTATTTTTTGCATGTTCAAGAGTTTCTAAAATTAAGATGCCTGATCCTTCTCCAATCACAAAGCCATCTCTTTCTGCATCAAAAGGTCTGCTTGCAGTTTGAGGACTATCGTTTCTAAAAGATAGTGCTTTGGCACTTGCAAAGCCAGCAACACCAAGTGGTGTGATGCTTGCTTCAGCGCCACCGCAAATCATAGCATCTGCCTTGCCAAGTTGTAATAATCTAAATGAGTCTCCAATAGCATTGGAACCTGCTGCACAAGCAGTAGAGACTGCAGAGCTTGGACCTTTAGCTCCTAATGCAATTGCCGTCAAGCCAGATGCCATATTTGGGATCATCATGGGTACTGTAAAAGGACTAACTCTTTTTGGCCCTTTATGACTAAGAGTTTGAGCCTGAGTTTCCATAGTTAATAAACCTCCAACACCAGAGCCAATAATTACACCTACTCTGGAGGCATTAGTTTCATTAATCTCTAATCCAGAATCATCAAAGGCTTGCTTAGCTGCAATAACTCCAAATTGAGAAAATCTATCCCACCGTTTAGATTCTTTTGGCTCGATAAAGTTTTGAAGTTGAAGATTTTTCACCTCTGCTGCAAATTTACATGGATGCAGGTTAGCGTCAAATAAAGTTATATTAGAAACTCCATTTGTTCCTTTTTGAAGGCCGAGTAAATACTCTTCTATGCTATTACCTATCGGAGTCACTGCTCCAATTCCAGTGATAACTACTCGATGGAAATTTCCCATCCTAGGCTAACCTTTTTTTTCTTCAATAAATTTAACAGCATCTCCAACTGTGGCGATCCCTTCTGCTGCTTCATCAGGAATCTCTATATCAAAAGCCTCCTCTAAAGCCATTACTAATTCAACAGTATCTAAGGAATCTGCTCCAAGATCATTTTGAAAGTTAGATCCAGATTTTACTTCACCGGAATCTACACTTAGTTGTTCTGCAACAATTGCTTGAACTTTTTGAAAAATTTCTTCTTGAGACATAGTTATTAAATAAACAGAATTATTCTTTAAGATTGTATGACCTTGAGTTAACAAGAGTGAAGCATTTCTTAAATATTTTGTTTGATTGTTAGTAATTTTATTAAAAAAAGGCTGCTAGGGCAAATTTTTATGTAACACGCGGTTAAGATTTACGACACTATTCTTATTAAATGGCGAACTTTACTTTATGAGACAATAGTATAATTGAAGGTTTTCAAAGATTAAATAGCATAATGTCACACGCAGTAAAAATTTATGATACATGTATTGGATGTACCCAATGTGTAAGAGCCTGTCCTTTAGATGTTTTAGAAATGGTGCCTTGGGACGGTTGTAAAGCCGGCCAAATAGCTTCATCTCCAAGGACTGAAGATTGTGTAGGCTGCAAAAGGTGCGAAACAGCATGTCCTACTGACTTCTTAAGCATAAGGGTTTATTTAGGAGATGAGACTTCTAGAAGTATGGGACTTGCTTATTAAAACTATTAGTGCAGTTTTAATACAGTCCACATTTTATTTTTTATCAATATATTTCTATTAGTTTAAATATCTCTATTAAGTAAAAAAAAAATTTTTTATGTGTGGAATAGTAGCAGTTACTGGCTATAGAAGTGCTTTACCTCTCCTTGTTAAAGGTTTGGAAAAACTGGAATATAGAGGTTATGATTCCGCAGGAATAGCTGTAATAGATTCAGATAATAAAAAATTAGTTTGTCATAAAGCAGAGGGAAAACTAAAAAACCTTAAGCACAAATTAGATAAAAAAAATATTTCCGGTTCATTAGGTATAGGCCACACCCGGTGGGCTACTCATGGAAAACCAGTCTTAAGAAATGCACACCCTCATTGTGATTGGACTAAACAAGTTGCAGTTGTTCAGAATGGAATTATAGAAAACTATTTTGAATTAAAAACAAAATTAGAATCAGAAGGTATTGTCTTTACTTCAGAAACAGATACTGAGGTTATACCTCATTTAATACAAAAAGAATTAAACAACCTTAGTAATCTTAATTTAGAAAATAGTGGGTCTACCTTACTTATAGCGGTGAGGAATGTTATTTCTGATCTTGAAGGCGCTTATGCTCTTGCAGTTATATGGTCTGGCTCTCCAGATTCATTGGTTGTCGCAAGAAAGCAGGCACCCTTAATTATTGGTTTAGGCGAAGGCGAATTTGTATGCGCTAGTGATACCCCTGCAATTACTAATATTACAAATACTATTCTGCCTATGGAAGATGATGAAATGGCTTTGTTAACACCTTTAGGTATTGAAATTTATAATTCAGACAATGAAAGACAATATAGAAATCCTATCTCTTTAAGATTATCAGAACAAATAGTGGATAAAAAAAATTTTAAACACTACATGCTTAAAGAGATTTATGATCAACCTCAGATTGCCAAAAATTGGATAAAACAATTTCTGAGAAAGGATGAATCCTCATTTACATCTATAAATTATCCATTTGATATTGAATTTCTAAAGAATATAGATCAAATACAGATTCTTGCATGTGGAACAAGCAGGCATGCAGCTCTAGTAGGCAGTTACTTGCTCGAACAATATGCAGGTATACCCACAAATGTTTTTTATGCAAGTGAATTTAGATATTCTCCCCCACCGTTATCTCCTAATATTCTTACTATTGGCGTAACTCAATCAGGCGAAACAGCTGATACTCTTGCTGCCTTAAATATGGAAATCCAAAGGAGGCAATCTTCAGGAAAAGAATCTTACAAACCAAATCTTATCGCAATAACAAATAGACTAGATAGCTCAATTTCAAGACTTGTTCCAAATATCATAGATATATCAGCTGGAATAGAAGTTGGTGTTGCAGCTACAAAAACTTTTTTTGGTCAATTATTATCTTTTTATGGCTTAGCAATAACATTTGCTCAAATAAGAAAAAGTAAAACACGTGAGGAAATAGATAATATGATTTCAAATTTAACTCAAATACCTCTAATTTTAGAGGATTTAATCATCTGCCATAATAAAATTTCTGAAGAATTAGCTCATAATTTTTCTAATATGAAAGATGTAATTTTTCTTGGAAGAGGAATTAATTATCCTATTGCTTTAGAAGGAGCTCTTAAATTAAAGGAGATAAGTTATATTCATGCTGCTGGTTATCCAGCTGGAGAAATGAAACATGGACCAATCGCCTTATTAGAGAAAAAAGTCCCAGTTATTTCAATTGCAACTCCAGGAAATGTATTTGAAAAAGTTATAAGTAATGCACAAGAAGCTAAAGCAAGAGATTCTTATCTTGTGGGAATTGCTCCAGAATGTGAAGGGACGGAAATTTTTGATTATTTAATACCTTTACCTTTAATAGATGAATGGATATCTCCATTATTAACAGTAGTTCCAATGCAACTTCTCAGTTATCATATTGCAGCTCATAGAGGCCTTGATGTTGATCAACCACGAAACCTTGCTAAAAGCGTCACTGTGGAATAAAAATGATTTTGTTAAGAGGAGTAAATTTTAAAGATCTAATAATCCTTTCGGAGGATTAATAACTAAATACTTATTTTTTCTGTCTATAGTTGTCACAATTTCTTTCACGAAAGGGATTAAAACATCTTTATTATTTTGATTTAATCTGATAACAATTAGATTATTGTTTTCTGTCATTAAATCTACAACTTTCCCAATAACTTTTAATTCACTTTTCACAAATAATTTCACATCTAAATCTAGTAGTTGATTAAGGTGAAATTCATTATTCTTTAAGTTAGGCATATCATTACTTTTAACTAGTAATTTATATTGTTTTAGATTATCTGCTTCAGTTCTGTTTTTAATACCTTCTAAAGAGATAATGAATGACTCTTTCCCAGGTTTTTGAAAGCCAGATATAAGTTTAAAAGGCATAGGCTCTTCATTATGTTTTTGTAACCACCTTTTACCAGGTTTGGTAAATCTTTCTTTAAAGTCACTTAAGGATTTAATATTTAATTTCCCTGCTACTCCATGAGAAGAAGTAATAACACCAATCACTAACCAATCCTCATTTTCTATCATATTATGTTTATAAATTGCATTGAAACTACTATGGATGATACTTCCAAACCAATATTACCTGGTTCAATAGTAAAAGTTAAAGATGAAAATTCTATTTATAAAGGATATAAAGGTTTTGTGCAAAGAGTAACTAGAAAGAAGGCTGCAGTTCTTTTCGAGGGGGGAAACTGGGATAAGCTTATAACTTTTCCCTTGAAACATTTGGAGCTAGTATAGATGGATTAATATTGTTGTTCATTATAGATTCTATTGCTTTTGTGGCGGCAATCTTCTCCGCTTTTTTATGGGATTGTCCATAAGAAGTGGCATATAATTGATCTTCGATAAAAACCTCACAATAAAATCTTTTTTGATCACCATGAGTTTTTGAAGTCTCAATAATTTTATAAATAGGTAAATTGATAGATCTACTTTGACACCATTCTTGTAACTTAGATTTTGCGTTAAATTTGTATGGCGTATCAAGTATGAGTTTAGAATCTTTTAACCAGTATTTATCTAGCCATAAATTGATTTCTTTTACTGAACTAAAGCATGTATAAAAGGCTCCAATAAGAGCTTCAGTAATTTCAGCGATAATTGTATCTTTTGAGAAACTATCGCCCATAGCTTTTGGCCCGACTAATATAATTCTTTCTAAATGAATTTTTTTTCCAAATTTTGCTAACCATTCATCACTTACAATTTGTGCTCTTAGTTCAGATCTCTCTCCTACACTTAATCTTTGGAAATTGTTTTCAATAAATTCAGAAGCAGATAATCTTAAAACAGCATCACCAAGAAATTCTAATTTTTCATGGTTAATTTCTTTACTCATAGATGAGTGTGTTAAAGCTTCATTAATTATCTTAAGTTTTTCTGGATGATTGGCTTCTAAAATTTGGTTAAATCTAACTGAATTAATTTTCAATGATTTTAAAAAATTTACTATATCCGCAACTCTATTCTTATTCATGGAGTTTAAGTGTTATTTACTGATAATATAAAAAGTAAAAGCAGGTCATAAGCCGGGTTCTGTTCACCTTTAGATAAAGGTGGGTAATCATCTATCTAGGACTGGAATTACTTCTCAGCCTCAAGCGGCGCTTAAAAGAAGAATTAACAATGGCCGTAACATCTTCTTAGCCTTGCACCCAGCCGGGGTTTACCTAGCTAATACCTCTCGATATTACTGGTGCGCTCTTACCGCACCATTGCACCCTTACCATGCTAATAGAGCATTAGGCGGTATGTTTCTGTGGCACTATCCTCACGGTTTCCCGCACTGGGAATTACCCAGCAAGCCTGGCCATATGGGAGCCCGGACTTTCCTCAAAAGAGTTTTATTTTGTTTCCAAAATAAAACTCTTTTGCGATTACCTCTCCTGCTTTTATTAAGCATAATGCTTATTATTAAAAAAAACATCTAGTGGGGCTGTAGCTCAGCAGGATAGAGCAACGGTTTCCTAAACCGTAGGTCGTGGGTTCAAATCCCTCCAGTCCCGTAAAAGTTACTAAACTATATTTAGTATATGTGCAAACTTGCCACTCTCTAGCTAGCGTATAGATAGTAATTAAGCTTTTATGGCAAAGCTACACGATATGCGTTTAAAACTCTTGGTTCAACAAGAACATGAACGTATTGCAAAATCTCAACCTAACGATTTAGATCTTTCAATCGTTCAGGCAAGGTGTCTATGTTGGCTCGCTTTGTTAGCGGAGGCTCATGAAGATCAAGCTAATGATGCTGAAAAGCGTGGAGATGCAGAGCAAGCTATGGGTTGGTTTGCAGATTCGATGAGGTTGAGGGATGTTATTAATCTTGTTACAAGTATTGAAATTCCTTTGCCAGAAAGCCCTGATTCTTTCGATGAAAATGAAGATTTATTTGATGGCCCAACTATAAGTGCTTAATTAATGCGATTATATAAATAGTTTGAAATTTCTCTTGTGACAGAAGAACCATGTCAATGCCCTGATTGCCAAAGATTCTATAGGGAGCATGACAGATTAATTCGAGAATTTCCTACGCTTAAACAGCAACAGGAACTTAATTGGGCATCAATTCAATCTTTTAGAACACTGTGCGGCAAAGTAACGGAAGAATTACAAAAAAGATTAGCTTATGGTGATGATAAGGCACGTCAATCCTCTGAAGTTGGAAATACTTGTACTAACGAAGAATTAGAAGTTGCAATCAATGAACTTGAAAATATCAATGCATATTTGTATTCTATTGAAGCTTTAATGGAACGTATCTTTGATATAAAAGTGTCAGATAATATTGAGGCCAATTTCAAAGAAATCGCGGGTGAAATAGCTCCTGATCCACTAAATATAGATAGATTAATTTTAAATAGATTATTCCATCAGACTCCTGATTTCCCAGATAGAAAGAATTAATTAGTCAGTCCTCTATATCACATGTAATATCAACTGGCATTGGCATAACTTTCCATATTGAATCGCAATATTCTTTAATAGCTCTATCAGAAGAAAAATACCCTGACCTAGCTGTATTTAATAAAGCCATTTTATTCCACTTTTTTTTATCATTCCAAGCTTTACTAACTATATCTTGAGTATTTAAATAATCATCAAAATCAGCCATAACAAAGAAGGGATCTAAGCCTGTAAGGCTATTAAGTAAAGGTTTAAATAATTCCTTATCTCCATTACTAAAATGACCAATTTCTATCAATCTAAGAACTTCTTTCAATTCAATAGAGTTTTTAATGAAACTTTGCGGATTATATCCTTTGTTTTTTAATTTCATTATTTCGCTTTCGGTCTTTCCAAATAAGAAAAAGTTTTCAGGTTTTACTAATTCTCTCAATTCAACATTTGCACCATCAAGTGTTCCAATCGTTAATGCACCATTCATAGCGAATTTCATGTTACCTGTACCAGAAGCTTCCTTACCAGCAGTTGAAATTTGCTCTGATAAGTCAGTTGCCGGATAAACTATTTCACCAAGTTTTACATTATAGTCTGGTAAAAAGACTACTCTTAGTAAACCATCCATATCAGGATCCGAATTAACTACATCTGCAATGCCGTTAATGAATCTGATCATTAATTTTGCCATAAAATAACCAGGTGCGGCTTTCCCACCAAAGATTATTGTTCTGGGTGCTTTAGTGTTGCTAGTTCCATTTTTGATCCTTATATATTGAGCAATGATTTGTAGAGCATTTAGATGTTGTCTTTTATATTGGTGAATTCTCTTCACCTGTACATCAAATAGGCTAGAAGGGTCTACAAGAATTCCAGTTTTTGAATGAATATAATTTGATAATTTACGTTTCCCAAGTAATTTTGTATCTTGGAATTTCTCTAGGAAATTTAAATCACCTTGTTTTTTTTCTAGATTTTCCATTAGTTTCATATTAGTTATCCAATTTGAACCAATTTCTTTATCTAAAAGGTCAGCCAACCCTGGATTAGCTAATGCGACCCATCTTCTAGGCGTCACTCCATTTGTGACGTTTGTGAACTTTTCGGGCCATAACTCTGCAAATTCAGGAAGTAATTGTCTTTTTATTAAATCTGAGTGTAAAGTCGCTACACCATTTATATGATGAGCTCCAATAGTTGCTAAATGGGCCATCCTGACAGATTTAGAACCATCTTCGTCGATAATAGATAATTTACTAAGAATTTTGTCATCGCCAGGATAACGTAGTCTTAGTTGTTGTAAGAATCTCCAGTTTATTTCATAAATAATTTCTAGATGGCGGGGCAATAGATCATTGAATAAATGCAAATCCCATTTCTCAAGAGCCTCAGGAAGTAATGTATGATTTGTATATGCAACCGATTGAGTAGTTATATTCCATGCTTTATCCCAACCTATATGATATTGATCTATTAATAGTCGCATTAGTTCAGCCACTGCAATTGCTGGATGTGTATCATTTAATTGGACTGTCCAGTGCTTTGGAAAGTCGGTTATGGCGATTGACCTTTTTTCAAGACTTCTAAGCATATCTTGCAGTGAACAGCTTACAAAGAAATGTTGCTGTTTTAATCTCAATCTTCTACCTTCATCTGTCCCGTCATTAGGATATAAAACCTTTGAGAGGGTTTCAGAAGCAACTTTTTCTTCAACCGCTCCATAATAATCACCAATATTAAAAGCATAAAAGTCGAAACTTTCAGTTGCATCTGCTCTCCATAACCTTAATCTGTCGCAAGTATTAACTCTATATCCTAAAACTGGCACATCATGTGGCACTCCAATAGCATGTTCGTATGGGATCCATCTGGATCGATAATTTCCTTTGTCATCTCTATAACTTTCTGTTCTTCCTCCAAAACCAACAAAACAAGATTCATCAGGTTGGGGTAATTCCCATGGCCAGCCTCCTTTTAACCATTTATCTGTAACTTCAACTTGCCAACCATCCCTTATTAGTTGATTGAAAATACCAAATTCGTATCTAATTCCATAACCTACTGCTGGAACTTGTAGTGAAGCCAGTGATTCCATGTAACATGCAGCAAGACGACCAAGACCTCCATTCCCAAGACCAGGTTCCTCTTCTACTTCCAGTATTTGTGATAAGGAATCTATTCCAAATCTTTTTAATGCTACTTCAGCTTCTTTAGTGATACCTAAATTTAAAAGATTATTACTCAATTGGGGACCTATTAGAAATTCTGCAGATAAGTAGGCAACAGTTTTTTGAGGTTTTTTTCTAATAACTTCTTGACTAGCAAGATATCTTGTCATTAATCTATCTTTGACTGCATAGCTCAAAGCCATATATAAATCATGATGACTAGCTGATGTCGCAAGCTTCCCAAGGGTAAAAAATAAATGAGATGTCATTCCTTTGAATAATGCATCAGAATCCATACCTGCTTTTTCTGAATCTAAGTAGCAACCTGGAGTAGGGAGTCTTAAGTCAAAAGGTTCGTTAGTATTCATAGGCTTTCTCATATATTTGAAGATAGCTGTATTTCAAAAAAAATCTGAGTTGTGAGTGCAGATCCACACTTGTTTATTATTTTTTTATTTTTTTGACATATTTACTAAACATGGCACTTCGTAAACTATGTTTCAGTAAGTGATATTTTTTTTATTAACATTTTTGAATGAATTATTTATTGGCTGAATTAAGTGCACATGACTTAGAAGTTGCTGAAACTCTAATTGGGGTAATAAGATTTCTTCTGATATTTTTGGCAGCTAGAGCTCTTGCTGAAGTTTTAGTGAGATTAAGTCTACCTACAATTGTAGGTGAACTTCTTGCTGGCGTTCTTATTGGTGCATCAGGGTTTCATCTTTTGATACCTCCATCTGCTCAAACAAACTTAAATGAAGGATTGGTTAATTTGATCAGCTCATTAGCTTCTATTCCTCCGGAGGCAGTACCAGATGTTTATTTTGAGACGTTCCCTTCATTGCAAGCAGTAGCGACTTTGGGATTGTATGCTCTTTTATTCTTAACAGGACTCGAAAGCGAATTAGAGGAATTAGTAGCTGTAGGTGCTCAAGCTTTTACTGTTGCGATGGCTGGCGTAATCTTACCTTTTGCCTTCGGTACCTTTGGCTTAATGTTTATATTTCAAGTTGATTTAATACCAGCAGTGTTTGCAGGCGCCTCTATGACAGCTACGAGTATAGGGATTACAGCAAGTGTCTTTGGTGAATTGGGATATCTCAAGACAAGAGAAGGTCAAATCGTTATAGGAGCAGCAGTGTTGGATGATATCTTAGGTATTGTAATTCTCGCAGTTGTTGTAGCCCTAGCCGCAGGAGGTTCTTTAGAAATTGCGCCAATTATAAAACTTGTAGCTGCTGCGGTCGTTTTTGTAATTGCCGCTATTGCATTGAGTCGTACTGCTGCGCCAGGTTTTGATTGGCTGCTTGATAGATTAAAAGCACCAGGTGCAGTAGTAGTTGCCTCCTTTGTTATTCTTGTTTTGTGTTGTTTTGTTGCCACTGCTATTGGCTTGGAAGCAGCCTTAGGAGCCTTTGCGGCAGGTTTAATTTTAAGTAGCTCTAAAAATAATCATGCTATACAGCAATCAGTTCTCCCACTAGTTTCCTTATTCGCAACCATATTTTTTGTTTTAGTTGGAGCAGGTATGGATTTATCAGTGATCAATCCCCTTGATCCCTCTAGCAGATCAGCACTAGTAGTAGCTGGTTTTTTGTTAGTAGTAGCAATTATTGGAAAAATTGCTGCAGGATGGTCATTTATTATTGATAAACCTACAGATAGATTAGTTGTCGGATTAGGTATGATGCCACGAGGTGAAGTTGGTTTAATCTTTTTAGGGCTAGGAACTAGCGCAGGATTATTAACACCTTCGCTTGAAGCTGCAATACTCTTAATGGTAATAGGAACAACATTTCTAGCACCGGTGCTTCTGAGGATAGTTCTTAAAGATAAAACACCTGGTGATGGTAATAATGTAGATGATAATGTTACCGCTGATCAGCTCGGCCTTCGTTAACTTTTTATTGTATTATCATCGTTGTAGTCGAAGTTAATTAAATGAGTCAAACTAATTTATTAAGTAATAATGCTAATTATTCTTGGAATTTCCTAAATTATCCTATTCATACAATTTCAGCTAACCCTGATGATGGCTCAAAAAAAATAGCAGTATTATTAATTCATGGATTTGGTGCCTCTACTGATCATTGGCGGTTTAATATACCTGTATTATCTTCAAAATATGAAGTCCATGCCATTGATTTACTAGGTTTTGGTAAAAGCCCAAAACCTAATGATGTCGATTATTCAGGATCATTATGGAAAGAGCAAGTTGTAGCTTACGTTAAAGAAGTTATTCAAAAGCCAACAGTCATAGTTGGTAATTCACTTGGTGGGTACGCAGCATTAGCTGCTGGAGCTGAACTTAATGAACTTTCTGGAGGTGTTATTCTGCTTAATGCTGCTGGATATTTTAGTGAAGAAAAGCTCGTTAAAAAGAATATGCTTCAAACATCAATTGAAACTGTTGCTGGAATATTTCTAAAAAATGTAGTTTTGCAGCGTTTGATATTTGAAAACATGAGAAATCCAAAGAACATAAAAAAGACCTTAAATCAAGTTTATGTTGATAAAAAAAATGTTGATGATTACCTTGTTGAATCTATAAGAAATCCATCTTTAGATATTGGAGCTTTCAATGTTTTCAGAAGTGTATTCAATCCATCCGGTCCTCAAGGAGAACCTTTAGACTCTCTTTTTAATAAGCTCAACGCCCCACTACTTTTACTATGGGGTAGTAAAGACCCATGGATGAACACTCCGAAGAAGAGAGATCTTTATAAAAAATATACCCCAGATAATACTACTGAAGTTATCTTAGATGCTGGCCATTGTCCTCATGATGAAATTCCTGATCAGGTCAATAAACACATATTAGATTGGCTTGAATTACTTTAAAACAATTATTTTCAGTGAAATTTTTAAAAAACGATAATGGCACTCATACATTACTCAAAGATAACAATAATTTCATTAATTTTTGTCCTAGTAGAGGGGGGATAATTACTAATTGGGTGTTCAATGATTATCAAATATTATATTTTGATCAAAAAAGATTTTTAGATATTAGTAAAAGTATAAGAGGTGGGATTCCAATTTTATTTCCAATCTGCGGCAATCTTGAAAGTAAGTCTTTATTCGGCGATAATTTTTTAGATTTAATGCAGCATGGATTTGCTCGGGAGGAAGAGTGGAATTTTGGATTTAATCAATCTAAAGAAACCTTATGTTTATCCTTGAGTGACAATAAAAAAACGAGAAAATATTATCCTTATTTTTTTCAATTAAAAATTGAGATAACTTTTAATATTGATAACTTAATATTTAATATTGAGATTTTCAATAAATCAAATACCAAAATGCCAGTTAATTTTGGTTTGCATCCATACTTTAATATTTCTGATTTTAATAATGTAAAATTTTTGAATTATCCTAAATGTTGCTTAAATCAAAAAAATAATAATTTGGTAAAAACTGAAAATTTATTAAGGAACTCATTTAAAGGGATAGATTTATTAATGTACTCTTCGGGAAAGACATCTTTTATAGATTATGGATTGAAAAGAAAGATTACTTTAACTAATCCATCTCCATTTGATATATCCGTTATTTGGTCTGATCCTCCTAGAGAGATGTTATGTGTAGAACCATGGACTAGTCCAAGAAATTCTCTAGCAAATGGGTTTAGGAAGATTGAAATTATGCCAAATTCTTCTCAAAAGTTATACACCTCAATACTGGTAGAAAATTTATAAAATTTTATGAAAATAGTTATTATCGATGATGACCCTACTGGATCGCAAACAGTTAATGATTGTAATTTAATTCTGAAATGGGATTATGAAACTTTACTTAAGGGGTTAAAAGATTCATCAAACCTTTTATTTATACTTGCAAATACGAGGTCTTTGTCTAAAAAAGATTTAAAAATAAGATTAACAGAAATTTGTTCTGCTTTGAGAGAAATTATGAATAATTCCTTATTTGCGGAAGAAGATTTTGTTGTAATAAGTAGAGGAGATTCGACTTTAAGAGGACATAATTTTATAGAGCCATTCATTATTAATGAATGTTTAGGTCCTTTTGATGCAACTTTTTACATACCAGCTTTTATAGAAGGGAATCGAACCACAGTAAACGGAAATCATTTCGTAGATAATATTCCCATAAATAAGACAATTTTTTCAAAAGATAAAATTTTCGGTTTTAATACGAGTAATGTAAAAGAATTGATATATGAGCAAAGTAACCACAAGTTAGATCTTAATAATATTGAGAATATATTTATTAAAGATTTTGAAGAATTAGAAACCAATCAACCAAGTAAACTTTCTATACAAATAGAAAAGTTGAAGAATAATAAAAAAGTTATTGTAGACATAATGGATTATTCTCAGTTAGATAAATTTTCTAGTGTCATAAAAAGTCTCTTAAAAAAAAAGAAATTTCTTTTTAGAAGTGCTGCAAGTTTTATAAGTTCTTTATCTAATGTTAAACAGAATCAAAAAGATCATATTTACTTTTCTCAATTAAGAAGAAAAAATAATAATGGACAAGCTATGAAAGGCTTAATAGTTGTAGGATCTTATGTTGA
>CACNWD010000019.1 GCA_902624085.1 uncultured Prochlorococcus sp. | reverse complement strand
AACTAGAGAAGGTAACGATTTATATGAAGAATTCAAAGAGTCTGGAGTGATAAATGCAGATGATTTGACTCAATCAAAAGTTGCTTTGTGCTTCGGACAAATGAATGAGCCACCTGGAGCAAGAATGCGTGTTGGTCTATCAGCATTAACAATGGCTGAACACTTTAGAGATGTAAACAAACAAGATGTATTACTTTTTGTTGATAATATTTTCAGATTTGTTCAAGCAGGTTCTGAAGTTTCGGCCTTATTAGGAAGAATGCCTTCCGCCGTTGGTTATCAACCAACCCTAGGAACAGACGTAGGAGAATTACAAGAAAGAATTACATCAACACTTGAAGGTTCAATTACTTCTATACAAGCAGTTTATGTTCCTGCAGATGACTTAACAGATCCTGCACCTGCAACTACTTTTGCTCATCTAGACGCAACAACCGTATTAGCAAGAGCATTAGCAGCAAAAGGGATCTATCCTGCCGTTGATCCACTCGATTCAACCAGTACGATGCTGCAGCCTTCAGTTGTAGGTGATGAGCATTACAAAACAGCTCGTGCTGTTCAATCAACCTTACAAAGATATAAAGAGCTACAAGATATCATTGCTATTCTCGGACTGGATGAATTATCTGAAGAGGATAGACTAACTGTAGATAGAGCAAGAAAAATTGAAAAGTTTTTGTCGCAGCCTTTCTTCGTAGCAGAAATTTTCACAGGTATGTCAGGGAAGTATGTGAAATTAGAGGATACAATCGCGGGATTCAATATGATCCTTTCTGGAGAATTAGATGATCTTCCCGAGCAAGCCTTCTATTTGGTAGGAAATATCGAAGAAGTGAAAGCTAAAGCAGAAAAATTAAAATCAGAGAACTAACTATTCTTAATTCATAAAAATTATTAAATAAAAGAACTAATGACTATCTCATTAAAAGTTTTAGCTCCTAACCAAAATGTTTTTGAAGGAGAAGCGGAAGAAGTAATACTTCCTAGTACTACAGGACAATTAGGTGTACTTCCAGGCCATATATCCCTTGTTACAGCAATCGATATTGGAGTACTGAGATTAAGGAGTAATTCTAAATGGGTTTCTATCGCTTTAATGGGTGGATTCGCAGAAATTGAGTCTGATGAAGTGACTGTTCTAGTCAACAGTGCAGAGATAGGTTCTCAAATTAATCGTCAAAACGCAGAAGAAGCTTTAAATAAAGCTAAAGAGGAACTTAATAAGTTATCAGATACAGAAAAAAGTACAGAAAAGATAAAAGCTATTAACGAAGTTTCTAAAGCACAGGCAAGAATACAAGCATCTAAAAATTAGTCTTTAAGCAGTTCCACAAAATGTAACTTCGGGGAATTTGAGTTTGGCTTCCTCTAATTTCTTTGTTTTCCCCTCACCTTGCCAGTAATTAATAACTTCAGTAGCTTTATTAAGAATTTCCACTCTTTCATTATCGGTAATCCAACCTTTATTTTCTAATTCTGTTTTTAATTTTTCCCAAGCATCTTCTCGTGGCCAAAAGAAATAAGCAGTTAATGGACTGGGCCCTCCTCCTACTATCTGATCCACAGCCAATGCTACATTATCGGGTAACCATAAAATTTTGATTATAAATCTGCCTTCGTCTGGTTTCGGGGTATAGCCAGTGGGTACACCATCTTCATCTATCGTTGCTGCAGCAAGAACAGCAGAAGCTCCCATCATGCCTGAATTTGGAGCAGAATTTTTTGAATTTTGAGCTTCACCTTTGTTTTGTTGTTGATCAGCTATATTCTCATTTGTACTATCGGATGCCATCTGAAAATTTAATTAACATCTTATAATTTATCAGTTAATGGGTGAATTTTGGCAAGATAACATAACTTTAATTTGTATTAATTAGTTTTAGATTAATTTTTATAGTATTAACTATGAACAAATCAATTTCAATTTAAATTAACTTCATAATAATCATAAATTTCAGACTCAAGCCTATCCCAAAGATCTTTAGGGATTTCATTCTCTTCAGCAAACAAACCTAATTGTCCTGACAATGCACGCGCTTGAGATAATCTCAAATCATAGGTCTTTTCTTCTGACATTTTTAATTTTAAATAGTAATTAAGAAAATAAATCCTTTGCTATTAATAAGTCAAATAGTTCATATTTCTAAATCAGCAATCTCTTTACAGGCAACAGAACTTAAAATCTCAGGACATAGATCATTTACTAATACATCGTCTTCGATCCTTATCCCAATTCCTTTCCATCTATCAGGGATATTAGGTTGTCCTTCTGGGATAGGTATCCTATCACTAATATAAATTCCAGGCTCCACAGTTAAAATCATTCCATCCTTTAATAAGACTTCATAATCTCCTAATCTATAAGCCCCAACATCATGTACATCGAGCCCAAGCCAATGACCTGTCTTGTGCATATAAAAATGTTTGTATGAACAATTTTCAATAATTTCATCCACACCGCCCTTTAGCAAATTAATTTGCAATAAGCCTTCAATAATTACTTTTAATGCTTCATTATGGATATCACTAGAAGTAGCTCCTGCAATGACTGATTTTATAGCTCTTTTTTGTGCTTCAAGAACAATTTCATAAATAGCTCTCTGTTCCCCTGAGAACTTTCCTCCGATAGGAAACGTTCTAGTAATATCACCATTGTAATAATCAGGGAGAGAACATCCTGCATCAACTAAAAGTAAATCACCTTTCTTTAATTCTGAATTATTTGCGGTGTAATGCAAAACGCATGCATTATCTCCGGAGGCAGCAATTGTATTGTACGCCGGGCCTCTTGTTCCTCTTTCAAAGAAGAAGCCCTCTAGAAGCCCTTGTATCTGCCTCTCATTATTTTTATCGCCAATATTAATTCTTACTAATTCATGGGCCTCTGCAGAGATCAGAGCAGCCTCTCTCATCCTTTCAATCTCATATTGACTTTTAATCAGTCTCATTTGATTTAAGTATATCCCTGGAGATTGAATTGCCCTTGGAGCTCTCCCAATTCTGGAATAATTATCAATTTGCTTTGCCCAAAGATTTAAAACTATTGGTTCAATTTCAGGATATTTACCAACAGAAAAAACTATTTCATCTGCCCCCATAAGATAATTTGGTAACTCTTTCTCAAACTCACGTATTGGATGAGATTTGTCGGCTTTAAAGACCTTTTCTGCTCCATTAGTACCCCATCTAAATCCATTCCAAACTTCACTTTCTATATCTTTGGGATGGACAAATAATATATATCTTTCTCCTATAGGTTTATGTGATAAGAATAAGGCTATAGCATCTGGCTCATCAAAACCAGTTAAATACCAGAAATTACTTTCCTGCCTAAAGGGATATTCGCAATCAGCATGATGTTGCACAAGCTTTGCTCCAGGAATAATTGCTGCTTTACCATCAAGTTTCGATAAAAAACTTTTTCTCCTATCTTGGAAAATTTGATTATCTAATTTCTTCATATCTTATTAGGTTGGCGTGTTTAGATAAAAAATGGAAGAATGAATTGTAAATATTAATTTTGCCCCAAGTTAATGGAGCCTAACGTTCTCATTCTAGTCACACTTATTTTTATTATTTTAATAGGCTCAGCTTGTTGTTCTGGGGCAGAAGCGGCATTTTTAGCTGTAAATTCAATGAGAATTTTCGAATTAGCCGCAAAACAAAAAACAAAAGGATCAGCTAATCAATTATTAAAATTGAGAAAACATTTAGGGAGAACCTTAACTGTCATTACAATCACTAATAATGGTTTTAATATAATTGGTAGCCTTGTTTTAGGTTTTTATGGAGCCTTATTAATAAATAATCGCTTAGGCCTGACTCTCTTCTCAATAAGTTTTTATGTATTAGTAGTTTTAATTGGAGAAGTAGTGCCTAAAGCTATTGGTACAAGATTTTCTTTGCAGATAGCAATTCTTTCAGTGCCTATACTAAGAATGTTGAATAGTCTTATGAGACCTTTCTTAACCCTAATTGAAAAATTATTTCCTGTCATAACAGCAGAAAATGAGATATCAACTGATGAGAAAGATATTAGACAAATGGCAAAAATCGGTTCCCAAAAAGGGTTAATAGAGGCTGATGAAGCAGCAATGATTTCAAAAGTTTTCCAGCTTAATGATCTAAAAGCTAAAGATCTTATGATTCCAAGAGTTTCAGCTCCGAGCATTAATGGTTGCGAAACTCTTGATGATATCTCAGAATTAATAGTCTCAAATCCTTCACCCTGGTGGGTCGTCCTTGGAGATAAAGTTGATAAGATACAGGGCGTTGCAAAAAGAGAAAAATTACTTACAGCAATTATTAAAAAAAATAAATCTGCTTTAATTACTGAATTATGTGATCCTGTTGAATATATTCCTGAAATGATAAAAATTGATAAGCTATTAAATACATTTGACAATGATAATAAAGGAGTGAAAGTAGTAGTAGATGAATTTGGCGGTTTTGTGGGGTTAATTGGAGCTGAAGTAATACTTTCTGTCTTAGCAGGATGGTGGAAGAAATGAATTCACATCAATTAAAATTGGATGAAAGTTATTTACTTTTCCAAAACTGGTGGAAGTCTACAGAACTTTCAAGTTATGAAAAATGCGTATTGAATAATGAAATTATTACTTTTAATCAACAATTATTCAGACTTAAAGAAAAAATTATACGAATTGGTGTCTACGGCAAAACTGGCGTAGGAAAATCATCCATTTCAAATAAAATTTTGCAAGAAAATTTCTTTCAGACTGGTATATTAAATGGCTCTTCACAAAGTGCTTATTCAAAAGAATTTGATTTAAAAAACAATTTTATAAATTCAGTTGAATTATTTGATTATCCAGGATTCGATATTTGTAATCCAAATAAAAGTAATGAAGAATTACAACATCTTAGAATTCTTGACTTAATTCTCTTTGCAACTTCAGGAGACTTAAATAGGCAAGAGCTTGATAAAGTATTATGGCTCATAAAACAAGGGAAGCATATTATAATAATTATTAATAAAATTGATACTTGGGGAAGAGAAGAAATTAAAATTATAAAAGAAAATATAAGAAAAAAATTACCAATAAATTGTAAGATTCCAATAATTACTTATTCAATAAAAGATAACGACTTATGCGATAAAAACAAAATTTATAATTACTTAAATATCACGTTAAACAGAATTGGTTATAGTCTAATCATTTATAATACATATCAGCTAGCTAATAATTTAGCTCATAATATTAAGGAGAAAAGATTAATAAAAAGGAAGCAAAAAGCTCAGACTTTAATTGGAAAATTTGCGACTTTGAAAGCTTCAACTGTTGCGATAAATCCATTGATTTTGATAGATATAGCAGGAAGCGCTTCTCTTGATACAATTTTAATAAATGAATTAAGTAAGGTATATGGCTTAAAAATGAAAAGTAAATCAGCAATTTCACTTCTTAAGTCATTATCTTTTAATAATATATTTTTAGGAATTACACAAATTGGTATTAATTCATCTTTTAATTTAATAAAAAAAATGAGTTTAATATTAGCTCCTTTTACAAGTGGCTTATCATTAATGCCATACGGACCAGTCGCAATAGCTCAAGCAGCAATAGCTCTTCATACAACAAAAATTATCGGTAAATTGGCTGCCAAAGAAATACTTGAAAGCAGCATGATAAATAATTTAGAACCTTTTAAAAATATTCAACAAATTATTTATAAAGAACCGGAAATATTATGTTCCAGTAAATTTTTTATAAATAGCCAAAAGTTTAAGAGAGATTATTCAATTTTTATACCTTGAAAAGAAATATTCAAAAAGTCGCATTATTTGGGACAAGTGCAGATCCTCCTTCTAATGGTCATAAAAAAATTATTGAAGAATTATCAAAAATTTATGAACTTGTGATCTCTTACGCGAGTGATAATCCATATAAAAAACATTCAGAAGATTTATATTTTAGAAGCTTACTTTTAAAAACATTAATCAATGATTTTAATAATCCAAAAATATCTTTTGATCAAGATTTAAGTAGTCCTTGGGCAATTTCATCAATCAGGAAGTGTAAAAAAAAATATAACTTAATTGATATAGATTTCGTAATTGGTAGTGATCTTTTAGATGAAATTATAGTTTGGAAAAATATTAATGAATTATTTAAAGAGGCTAATCTTTTCATTATTCCTAGAATAGATTACCCAATCAAAGAAAAAAGTCTAAAATCAATAAAAGAACTTAATGGTGCATTTATTATTTCACTATTTAAAATTCCAAAAATTTCAAGTTCCAATATAAGGGGAAATATAAATTATTCAGGATTACCACAATGCCTAATTCCCATAATTGAAAAAAATAATTTGTATAGTTGACATAAGAGAATTAAATAATGAAAATATATCTTGCACAATTTAATCCGATCGTTGGAGATCTTGATGGGAATGCAAAAAAAATCCTAAATATTTCACTCGATGCATTTAAAAGTTCTGCAGACTTAGTTCTTACTCCTGAATTATCATTATGGGGCTATCCTCCTAAAGATTTGCTTTTCAACAGAAGCCTAATTAATACACAAGATAAAATCTTAAATAAACTATCTATTGATATTGCAAATAAATTCGGGAATTTAAGCATAGTTATTGGTATCGCAGAGACTGTAGATGATAATTTCTTCCCCAATTTATATAATTCAATTGCATTAATAGAAGAAGGTAAATGGTCAGT
Source organism: uncultured Prochlorococcus sp. (assembly GCA_902624085.1). Taxonomy (GTDB): domain Bacteria; phylum Cyanobacteriota; class Cyanobacteriia; order PCC-6307; family Cyanobiaceae; genus Prochlorococcus_A. The sequence continues at coordinate 13,187 of CACNWD010000019.1, read as the reverse complement.
AATAGCTAGGAAAAATATCTTACCTACTTATGAGGTATTTGATGAAAAAAGATATTTTAGATCAGGCGATAAAATATCTATTTTAGAAAAAAATATAAATGCAAGAATTTGGAAAATAGGAGTCACTATATGCGAAGACTTATGGGTTAATCAGAATATAGAAGGTAGAGGAATACATAAAAGAGACCCAATTAATGATTTTAAATCAAAGGAACTCGACTGTTTGATTAATTTATCTGCTTCTCCATTCACTATTGGCAAATTCCAAAATAGACAAAAAATAGCAAATAATGCATCTAATAAACTTAAAACAAAAATAATTTATTTGAATCAAATAGGAGGCAATGATGACTTAATCTTTGATGGTAGTAGTTTTATTCTTGATAGAGACGGAAAAAAAATAAAGCAATTAAGTTCATGTAAAGAAGATTTTTATTGCTGGGATATGAATAACCAAAAAAATATTCTACTTAATGAAAGGAATATTTCTGATCTTGAATCAATTTTTGATGCCTTAGTTTTAGGAGTCAAAGATTATGCAAAAAAATGCGGATTTAAGACTGCATTAATAGGGTTAAGTGGTGGTATAGATTCAGCATTAGTTACAGTTATAGCTGCAGCTGCACTAGGGAGCAAAAATGTTTTTTCGATCGCAATGCCCTCTAAGTGGAATAGCATTAATTCTAAAATTGACGCAGAAGAACTTGCTAAAAGACTTAATATTAATTTTGATATTATTTCCATTGAAAATCTTTTTGAATCTTTCAAAGACACTCTAGAAGATTCAATAAATCTAGGTATTGAAGGTGTTGTATGCGAAAATATTCAATCCAGAATTAGAGGGAGTTTACTCATGGCTTTAGCTAATCAAAATAATCACTTATTATTATCTACTGGCAACAAGTCTGAACTTGCAGTCGGGTACTGTACTTTATATGGGGACATGAATGGAGGATTAGCTGTTATTGGTGATTTATATAAAACAAAAGTCTTTAAGTTATGTGATTGGATTGATAGTAAATTATCTAACCAATCAAGAAAAATTTATAATTTACCATTAAACAATAAAATTATTGGTGATAAAATTCGCAATAAACCGCCCAGTGCTGAATTAAGGCCTAACCAGTTAGATACAGATTTCTTACCTCCATACACGCAACTAGATGCAATTCTAAAAGGACTTATAGAAGAAAAAAAAGATTTATCAAAACTTCAGAAAGAAGGAAATAAATATGATTTAATTTCAAAGGTAGTAATGCTTATTAAAAAATCAGAGTTTAAAAGAAAACAAGCGCCTCCAATTTTAAAATTAAGTAATCAATCTTTAGGGAATGATTGGAGAATACCAGTTGCAATCAAATAAATTTAATTAATATCGTTATGTACAATTCCTAATTGATTTTAATGGCCTATTAATAGATTTATAATTAATACCTTCTTTAAGGGTTATCAACAAACCTGCTGCCTCTAAATAATTATCTACTTTAAAGAGCTTTGTGTAATCAAACCATTTACTAGAAACATTTAAAACTCCCTCATTTTTTACCGCTATTATATTCAAGTTTCTTTCCATACATGCTAATACTGCTTCCCCTCCAAGTGCTCCATAAGGTACAACTATAGACTCAATTTCATGTGGGCAGACAGTGATCTTACTATTGAAATCTGGCAAATCAATCAAATCTGGAGCAGTACTTAAACCAATAAGAACCGAAGGTAAAAATGTATAACCTATTTCCTCTGCAGCAGCCCTAGGATCCAAATTTACTTTTAAATCGATTGGAGTTAAGGCTGGCGCGTGAGCGCAAGGAACCTTCAAGTATTTACTAATAAGGTGACTGATTATTGCCTCAACCCCAGCAATAACATCAATTCCTTTTCCTTCTCTATAAAGATTTAGATCATCAGAATCTATTTCATCTGGGAACCTTGTCACTATTGCGATAGCCGTAATTCCTTGATTAATTAAACTTTTTCCCGCTTTAATTAATGTCTCTGGATTTCTTACATATCCACTACTAAGACCTGATAGTTCATCACTTATAACTATTCCTACTGGTTCTTCAGTAATTACATAAGAAGCGATATTAATTCCTAAAGTAGCTATGCATGCATCAGCTACCTGTAAATGCCTTAAGAATATTTCATTCTCAATATTTTTATCAAAAATTATCCCTATTTTTTGCTGATTTACTTTTCTTAATCCAATTTCTGCTCTGGCAAATCTATCAAGACTGTATCCTTCTACATAAAAAATCCTTTCATCTTTTTCAGCAAGAGTTCCTCCATTCATAACATTTGGGTGAGTAACTAAACATCCTGAAGCGGAGGCAAGTAGTTTTGCGACGGGGAGAGCATCACCTGCAAAACCTCCAATCTCACATCCAATACCTGTAGGTATTACAAGAATAGTGGGGGTGGTTTTCATTATATTTACTATATCGACATTATTAAGGAGTTTAGTACAATACTACGGCATTAATTTTTAATATTTTTTTATTTCCTTTAGTAACGATATCGTAAATTGACCATCTAATTATTTCTCCTTTTTTTGAAATTTGACTGATTATAAATTTTCTTAAATCCTTTGCATAAATAGATTCAGGTAATGGCAATTCATAATAAATTGACTGCATTGTTGATAATAAAAAAATTTATTAAGAAGCTGATCCACCAACAACTTCTAAAATTTCTTGAGTAATAGCAGCTTGTCTAGCTTTATTGTAAGTAAGATTTAAATTATTTGCTAATTCTTTAGCATTATCACTTGCATTATTCATAGCTGTCATTCTACAAGCCAACTCAGAAGCTGCTGATTCTTGAAGTGCTCTCAATATCTGATTCTGAAGATATAAAGGTAATAATGAATCTAATAATTGATCTGGATTTTGTTCAAAGACCATATCAGAAGATAATTTATCGCTTTCAGATTTTGCCATATTTGATTTCTCCACGCGCAGCTGACTATTCTTTGTAGTCAATCTAAAAATCTCATCATTTTCTTCTGCTATCCCTTGTGGATCTAATGGTAATAAAGTTTGAACAACTGGAGCACAACTTACAAGTGTAATAAATTTTGTATAAATTATTTCCACTCTATCTGAGCTTTCTGATAAAAACTCTGCTAAAACCTCAGAAGTAATCCCCTCTGAATCTTTTGAAGTTGGTACCTGCTCAAGTTCTTTAAAAGTACTTTTAATAACATATTTATCTTTTCTATTTTGAAAATATCCAATTGCTTTTTTCCCTACCAAAATTAAATTAGTCGAAAATCCTTGATTTACTAATTCTGAATACCTTGTTTCAACTTTTTTGATGACATTTGTATTATATCCTCCGCACAAACCTCTATCAGCAGTTATGCAGACCAATGAAATAGTTTTAACATTTCTTTTAGACAAAAGTGGTGAATCAGAAGACTCAAATTGTATTCTAGTTTGTATGTTCTGTAAGACCCTTGCGAGTTTATCTGCAAAAGGCCTACTCTTGAGAACTTGATCTTGTGCTCTTCTAACTTTTGCTGCAGCGACTAATCTCATCGCCTCAGTGATCTTTCTAGTGTTTTTTACAGAGACAATTCGGTCTCTGATTTCTTTAAGATTTGGCATGATTTTTTACTAGAAATATATTTAAATTTTGGCGAGCATTGCCGATTTAACTTCATTAATCACTTCTTTCAGCGTAGCCTCTAATCCTTCATTAAGCTTTTTCTCTTTAAGGATTTCATCTATAAAGTCAGTTTTATTTAGCTTAAGGTATTCTCTTAATTCTAAAGCAAATTTTGTTACGTCTTCAACAGGCACATCGTCAATTAAACCTTTAACTCCAGCATAAACCACTGAAACTTGTTCAGCTAGATTTAATGGCGAGAATTGAGCCTGTTTGAGTAATTCTCTAAGTCTCTTCCCTCTCTCAAGTTGTTGCTGAGTTGCTTCATCTAGATCTGAAGCAAATTGAGAAAATGCAGCTAATTCATCGAATTGAGCTAATTCTAATTTTAGAGTACCCGCAATCTTTTTAATTGCTTTAGTTTGAGCAGCTCCACCAACCCTGCTAACTGAGATACCAACATTTATTGCAGGTCTTAGACCAGAGTTAAACAAATCAGCACTTAGGAAGATTTGCCCATCAGTAATTGAAATAACGTTTGTTGGTATGTATGCAGAAACATCTCCGGCTTGCGTTTCAATAATTGGTAATGCTGTCATTGAGCCTCCTCCCATATCGTCAGAAAGCTTTGCTGCTCTCTCAAGCAAACGACTATGGCAATAAAAAACATCTCCTGGATATGCTTCTCTTCCTGGCGGTCTTCTTAAAAGGAGTGACATTTGCCTATATGCCTGTGCTTGTTTTGTTAGGTCATCATAGATAACAAGAGTAGCTTTACCCTGATACATAAAATGCTCTGCGATAGCAGCTCCTGTATAAGGAGCTAGATATTGTAAAGCCGCTGCTTCTGAAGCACCCGCACTTACTACAACAGTATAGTCAAGTGCTCCTTTTTCTCTCAAAACTTCTACAACGTTAGCTACGGATGCAGATTTCTGTCCAACCGCTACATAAACGCAAGTAACATCTTGGCCTTTTTGATTAATAATAGTATCTATAGCAATCGCTGTTTTACCAGTTTGCCTATCCCCAATTATTAATTCTCTTTGACCTCTTCCAACAGGTATCATTGCGTCAATTGAAGTGATCCCAGTTTGCATAGGCTCGTAGACGGATCTTCTCTTAATAATCCCAGGAGCCAATTCCTCAATAAGTCTATTATCACTTGTCGGTATTTCGCCTTTCCCATCAATAGGTTGGCCTAATGGATTAACAACTCTGCCTTGCATAGCTTCTCCAACAGGGACAGAGGCAATCTTTCCTGTGGCTTTTACCGTACTTCCCTCTTGTACCCCTAATGCATCACCCATCATAACAGCTCCTACATTGTCATCTTCTAAATTCAGAGCTATTCCTTCAGTTCCATCTTCAAACTCAAGTAATTCTCCAGCCATGACTTTTTCTAAACCATAAATCCTGGCAATACCATCACCAATTTGAAGAACTGTTCCTACATTACTGACTGAAACAGATTGATCATAATCAGTTATTTGTTGTTTAAGTATTGAACTGATTTCATCTGGACGTATAGATACCATTTTTTTAAGAAATAAGGGTGATTTTGAAATTACTTGGTGAGTGAAAGACCAAGTTTTCTAATTTGTGATGCGATACTTGCATCTATTACTTTAGATCCTACACTTGCGACGAAACCGCCAATAAGTGATGGATCAGTTTTAGTAACTAGTTCTAGTTTTTCTGTCCCAGCAATAGAAATAATTTTTTGAGTAATTAAATTCTTTTGCTCGTCAGATAGTTCTACAGCTGAAGTAACAGTTGCAAGAGCAATATTACTATTTTCCCTGTAAATCTCCAAAAATCTTTCGAGAATTGGGACTAAAATTCCTATTCTTTGTCTATCAGCTAATAACTTTAATAAATTTAAAAGTGAATAATTAATCTTATCTGAAAATAGCTGTATTAGAATTTTCTTCTTTGTTTCCTTTTCAAGGATTGGAGAAGATAAAGCCTTTTCTAGTGAAGGAGAATCGGCTATTAATTGAAGGATTTCTTTTGCTTGAGATACAATTTCTTCAGTTTGCTGTATTTCATTTGCAACTTGAAGAAATGCTTCAGCGTATGGAGTAGTAACGGAGTTTAAAAGAGGCATTAGTTAATCTCAATATTATTTATTGATTGAGTAACCAAATTTTCCTGAGTAGCTTGATCAAGTTTATTTGGTAATGAATCTAAAGCTTTCTTAATCGCTAATTCAACTGCTTCTTTTCGCAGTTGAGATATAGCTCTCGAAGCTTCAGAACTTTCATCTGAAATTGCACTTTGTTTAATGCGTGCCATCTCTTCAATAGCCTTTTTCTCACTTTCCATTCTGATAGCCTCAGATCTTTTAAGAGAGTCAGCTTTAATCTTTTCAGCTTTTTCTTTGGCTAATGACAAATCTACTTTTGCCTTTTCAAAAGCTGCATTGGCATTTTGAAGCCTTTCCTCAGCATCTTTTAATTCGAGAAGAATACCTTCTCTTCTTTTTTGAAGCATTTTTCCAAGAAAGCCTGGTAAAAATTTATATAGTCCAAAAATAACTACAGCCCAATTTATAACATTAGTCTCAAATAAATTGAGATTTAGTCCAAATCCATCTGTAGCAAAAAGAGCAATATTCATGTTTGATGAATTAATCGATTAACAATAAGTTCACTCAGGGCATCCGCCTGTTGTGAAAGTTGTTCACGCGCTGAAGAAGTCTGGTTTTCAATTTCTAATCTCGCATTTTCTTTGGAAGTATTTGCTTCAGTATTAGCGAGTTCAATAGCTTCTTTATAAAGCTTTTCAGAATCTTTTTCAGCTTCGTTAACAATTTGTGCCGCCTCAGAACGAGCTTCTAGAAGTTGATTTTGCAGATCAGCTTCTAACTTCTCAACTTCAGCAAGTTTCTTTTTTGCCTCTGCGATATTACCTCTTACGAATTCTTCTCTCTTTTCTACTACTTTGCCAACAGGCTTGAAGAAAAGTGAATTTAATAAATAAGTAAGTACAACAACTTGTATAGCCATTAATGGCAAAGTGGCATTTATATCAAATAGTCCACCTTCAGTTGCAAATAGGTGAGAGACAAACATAGGCTTGTTTTGAAATTGAAAATTAAAACTAAATTACTTTGTTATTAAAAGTAATTAAATCTTAAGAGAAAGGATTAGCGAACAGCAGTACAAGAGCCACAACTAATCCATAGATTGTTAATGACTCCATAAAAGCAAATGATAAAAGTAAAGTACCTCTAATTTTGCCTTCTGCTTCTGGCTGGCGAGCTATGCCCTCTACAGCTCCTTGAGCTGCATTACCCTGACCAAGGCCAGGACCAATAGCACCAAGACCAACTGCTAGGCCAGCAGCTACAACAGATGCTGCGGAAGTAATGGAATCCATAATTTTGAAATAAAAGCTTTTAGCTTGTGATAAATATTTGTCAAACGCGCTTGGACATCCTACTAGTTTATTTAGAATGGGCCTGATTTTTCAGACCTACGCGATTAGGTATTTTGGCAGATTATATGCCTTTTGTAAAAGGTCCTTTATGTATAAAAAGAACTAATGATGCTCTTCAACTGCTTCTCCAATGTAATAAGCCGCCAATGTTGCAAAGATTAAAGCCTGAATAGCACTTGTGAACAAACCAAGGAACATTACTGGTATTGGTAAAACCAAAGGCACTAAAAATACTAATACAGATACAACTAATTCATCAGCTAAAATATTACCAAAAAGCCTAAAAGATAAAGACAATGGTTTTGTGAAGTCTTCTAAAATTTTGAAAGGCAACATTATTGGCGTCGGATGAACATAATACTCAAAATATCTCCAACCTTTATTACTTAAACCAGCGTAAAAATATGAGAGAGATACTAATAAAGCTAGAGCTATAGTTGTATTTATATCAGCGGTGGGAGCACCTAACTCCCCACTTGGCAATTTAATTAATCTCCATGGAATTAGAGCACCGCCCCAATTACTTACAAATACGAAAAGGAATAATGTCCCGATAAAAGGCATCCAATCACGATAAACTTTTTCTCCAATCTGTGTTCTTGCTAAATCTCTAATATAATCCCATAAAAATTCAAGAAGATTTTGAAGTCCTTTAGGATCATTTTCCATCTTTTTTGTTCCTATGGAAATGAATACAAGTAACGCTCCTAAAAGAATCCAGGAAGTTAAAAAAACCTGTCCATGAATACTAATATTTCCAATTTGCCAGTAAAGGTGTTGACCAACTTCTAACTCAGCAAAATTTGTAAAAAAATAACTTAAATTCATTTTTGATTTTTTAAAAATTTGAGAAAATAATAGTTTTAAGACTTAGATCTAGGAACGTGAAAAGTAATAAAACATAGCAGGCTTGAATAAGAAAAAGCCAATAATTGATGGGAGAATTTCAATCAGTTCATTTCTACTAGCAAAAATGAAAAGACATACAGGCAACAGCAATTGAACTTTTGAAATTCCTGATGAGGTTTTACCTAAATTCCCTATACTTTTAGCGAGTAAACGTAAGTAAAGAATTCCAACAATAGAACCTATAAATACACTCAAACCGAAAGAGAAGTTGATAAATATGCAAGAAACAATTGTTATCACAATTGAAAGAAACAATGTTAAACAATAAAGAGTTAATTGAAGTGAAAAAAAATCATCACTTACTTCAAGAAATAGAGATAGTTGCTTAATGATTGGCAATTTATCTTCAATAAAACTTGAATTATCAATATCAAGAGAATTATCTGCATCCTTTTTTGTAGAATGCTTGATAGTTTTTTTGTTGGAGTCCACTGTAGTGAACATAACTTAACTTTCCTCTCTAGAAGTTTAGTTTTAAGTATATAAACTCACGGAATCTATCATGCAGAGGTGACTTTTTGCTAGTTTTTTTTTACTAAAGTGCTATTTCTTAAGATTTAGTTTTAAAATTCAAACAAATTAATTAAATTTTTATTATGAATTTAATAATTATAAATCTATAAATTTTATTAAAACATTGGCGAAAAGAGTAATTTAACGTCTCAATGGATTATCTATATTTAATCAATTGACGAGAAGAGTAAAAATCCAAAAATACTCAGATAGATTTGTTAATAAAAATAATATAATCAACAATAAAATAGAGGATAACAACAATAATTTCTTGCCAATTCCAATCAAAATTTGGCCTTTTGAAGGAAAACTAATATTTGTAATCTTAAGTTTTTGGTGTATTTTTGGTTTATTTATTTTAGGCTCAGCAAGTTGGTGGGTTGCTAATAAAGAAATAGGGGATTGGGCGTTTTTCTTAAAAAGGCAAATAGCTTGGTATATACCAGGAATAACAATATTTTTGTTTGTATTAAATACAAATATTAGAGATCTTCTGAAAATCTCAAAACCTATTTTTTATATTTTACTTTTACTAATAGGCTCAACAATATTTTTTGGGAGTACCATTAACGGCTCAACAAGATGGCTAATATTAGGACCACTAAAAATGCAGCCATCAGAACTTATTAAACCATTTTGCATTTTGGAATCAGCTAATTTATTCGCACATTGGAATTTAGTTAAAGATGAAAAGAAAATTATTTCATTATTTACTTTCGGACTACTGATTCTTCTAATAATGAAGCAACCCAACTTAAGTACTGCTGGATTAATTGGCATGATGTTTTGGATTATTGCATTATGCGGAGGTGTAAAAATAAATTCACTGATAACGGTAGCAACTGCTGGTGCACTCAGTGCCTATCTAAGCGTAATGAATAATCAATACCAAATGCTAAGGATAAAATCATTTATAAATCCTTGGAGCGATCCCGAAGGAAATGGATATCAACTTATTCAAAGCTTATTAGCTATAGGATCAGGAGGCGTTTTAGGAAAAGGATTTGGTTTGTCAATGCAAAAATTACAATATTTACCAATACAGCATACTGATTTTATTTTTGCTATTTACGCTGAAGAGTTCGGATTATTAGGTTCAATATTTCTGTTAGGATTTTTGGCAATTTTTTCTTATTTAAGCTTAAGAATTGCTATAAAATCAAGAAATAACTATACAAAATTAGTTGCCACCGGTTGCTCAACTTTACTTATTGGTCAGTCATTAATACATATCGGTGTGACGACTGGTTCCATGCCAACAACAGGGTTACCCTTGCCATTTGTGAGTTATGGGGGCAACTCATTAATAGGATCGTTATTTATTGCAGCGCTTTTATTAAGATGTTCATTAGAATCAACAGGATTTATTGGTAATCTGCGTGCAAGAAAGACATTGAATTAGTTAAAATTTTAATATATATCAAATAAAGCATTTTCGAATTCAATTTTGTTATCTCTGAATTAGCCCAAAGAGGGAATTTGCTAATGCAAGAAGCTGTTAGCAATCCTGGTCCTATTACTTTTTTATTGATTTTCAGTGCTGGACTTTTAACAAGCTTAGGTCCATGTTCTTTATCATTAATGCCTTTAACAATTGCTTACATAGGTGGTTCAAAAAATAAAAATAACCAACTAAAAATTTTAAGTTTTTGTAGTGGTGTTATTTTTTCATTAGTCTTACTAGGAGCTTTAAGTGGATTTTTTGGGAAAATATATGGTCAATTACCTCATATATTCACAACAGGAATTTCTATTTTTGCAATAATAATGGGGCTAAATTTACTAGGTTTAATTAGATTCCAATTACCTAATAGCCCTAATTTTAAATTTATTGAAAATAGAGTTCCACCTTTTCTTGCCCCTATGGTTACTGGAGCTGCTTTTGGTCTCGCCTCCTCACCATGTATAACTCCAGTTTTAGCTACACTTCTTGCATGGGTTTCGCAAGCGAAGAATCCACTAATATCAATAATATTTTTATTCTTTTTTGGGCTTGGACAAGTTATGCCATTAATTATTGTTGGATTTACCACAGACAATTTAAGGAAATTATTGGAGTTTCGACAATTTAGTCAAGTCATACCAACATTCAGCGGCTTAATACTTATTTCTCTTGGACTATTAAATATTATCTCCAACTGGATATAAATGTTTTTTTTAAATAAATTAATACTTAATATCTCTTCCTTAAAATTTGCTATATCCCTCTTAATATTCATTGCTTTTTCAAGTGGAATAGGAACATTTATTCCTCAAGGTATGGCAAAGAAAGATTATATTGAAAGCTATAAAAATAATCCTATTTTAGGGTTCATTGATGGAGATAAAATTTTATTATTAGAACTAGATCATATTTATACAAGTAAGTGGTTTCTAATATCTTTATTTCTCCTTTGTATTTCACTAGCCGCCTCAAGTTTTAGGAAGCAAATACCAACCCTCAAAGCATCTTTAAAATGGATAGATTATGATCAAATAGAAAAATTTAATAACCTTCAGTTAGCCTATAAATGGCCTGACAATGAAGGGGAAGAACCCATCTCAAATGCAAACGAAATACTTAAAAGTCAAGGTTGGGAAATTTTAAGAAAAGAAAATAGATTGCTAGCTAGAAAGGGCGTTATTGGAAGAGTTGGACCAATATTAGTACATACTGGACTGATAATACTTTTAATTGGTTCTGCATATGGAAATTTTACAAGGAACACATTAGAGGAATATTTGGTCCCCAATGAAAGTATAAATTTAATTAATGATGTATCCAAAGAGAAATTTTCTTTGAAATTAAAAAACTTTAATATTCAAAGAGAGGATGATGGCCTCCCAAAACAGTTCACCTCAAATTTGGAGATTTATTCAAATGAATCAAATGAAAAAATAAAAAAACAAGCAGAAGTGAATCATCCCTTAAGATATAAGGGACTAACAATTTACCAAGCTGATTGGGCAATAGCTAGTATTATTCTCGAAATTAATAAAATAAATTACCAATTTGCATTAAAACCAGTTCCTGAGATTGGTAATCAGATATGGGGAGTGGTTGTAGAATTGGGCGAAGATATGAAAAAAAATTATCTTTTAACAATTGATAATGAAAATGGACCAGTAAAAATATTTGATATTGATGATTTTTCAGAAAAGGATATATATCTGAATGAGAAAGAAATAAAAATAAATTTTTCAAATGTTAAGTTAATAAAAATTATTCCTAGTAGTGGCCTAATTATTAAAAGTGACCCATCAATTCCTATTATTTATTCTTCATTTATACTAATTATTTTAGGGGCAACTCTGAGCTTAATACCAACAAAACGTATTTGGATTCTCAATGATAATTCTTCAAAAAATTATTATATGGGTGGCTTATGTAATAAAAACTTATCAGGCTTTGAATCAGAATTTAATCAATTATCAGAAAAGATAAGATTAACTAATTGATTTTATTTCCATGAGTTAGCTCAAGATTCATTGAAACATTACCTCGTGGATTAAAGTCAGCATTAAAACATAACCAATGTGGATTAGCTGCAGCTATTAAATCATCCATAATCTTATTTGTAACTTCTTCATGTGAAATCTTTTGATCCCTAAAATTATTTACATAAAGCTTTAATGATTTCAGCTCATAAACTTTTTCTTTTGGTTGATAAGTAACTTTCAATTTAGCAAAATCAGGATATCCCGAGAAAGGACACTTACATGTAAATTCTGGGAGATCAATTATTATTTGATAATTTCTTGATTTATTTGGGTTTTCAAAACATATAATTTCTGACTCTGCAATTTTTCTTTCACCATAAAGAGGTCTTATTGTGCTTTGATTTGATTCTTCATTCATGTTTCAAATTCTGACTTAAGAGGGTCAATCTTTTTCAAGTATTACAAATCAACAAATTAAAAACCATAAAAATCTCTTTTTGTATCAACGCGCACATTTTTATATCGCCCTAAAAGGCTTAATAAGTTCATACTAAAAATTATTTAATGGACATTTGTATTACAAACGTAGATAATCAATCTAATAAATCACTGAGACCATTAAGTATTCATGGCATGTTGTGGCTTCAGACTCATTTTGAAAATAATCAATGGGAAGCACTATCTCATAACAAAGTAATTATTTCAGAAATAGATTCAAAATTACTTATAGAAGATGCAAATTTAGCAGGTGTCAGAATTGAGTCAATGTCAGATATATCGATTATGGATGTTTTGCCGAAAACAAATTAAAATATAGTTGTTATTAAGTTAATCATGAAAAAAATTGAGGCAATAATTCGTCCCTTTAAATTAGAAGATGTAAAAGTTGCACTAGTCAATGCAGGAATCATTGGGATGACTGTAAGTGAAGTTAGAGGATTCGGACGACAAAAAGGACAGGTTGAAAGATATAGAGGTTCAGAATTTACTGTTGAATTTCTTCAAAAGTTGAAAGTAGAAGTAGTTGTAGATAATGAAAAGGTAGATTCTGTTATTAATGCAATTGCAGAAGCTGCAAAAACAGGGGAAATTGGTGATGGCAAAATCTTTATTTCTCAAGTTGATTCAGTTGTACGAATAAGAACTGGGGATTTAGATAAAGATGCACTTTAATTTATCCTAAGGTACGCTTAACTAATTTATGCAAAAATTCGTCATTAACTAGAAATTCGTTTAATTGCGTTTTACTTATCCATATCAAATATTCATGGTTTCCTGCTGGACCAACTAGT
>CACNWD010000018.1 GCA_902624085.1 uncultured Prochlorococcus sp. | reverse complement strand
AATGATGTTTTTGAGAGTAAATCTCTTCCATATACACCAATAAAGTATCAAGATTTAAACCAAGTTATTGCTGGGTATTTACAAGGTAGATGTTCTGCAATGACTTCAGATCGTTCCCAGCTAGCGGCTGCAAGATCAGGTTTTAAAAATCCGGAAGAGCACATCATTTTAAAAAATGTATTAAGTAAAGAACCTTTATCCCCAGCATCTGATGGTGCAGATAATAAATTAGCTGACGCTTTAAGATGGATAATATTTACTCTAATTACTGCTGAAGAGGAAGGGATCACAAAATCAAACATAGATGAGAAAGTAAAACTTGCAAAAAATAATCCGCAATTAAAGTCTTTAAGAAGATTTTTAGGAGTTGATGGAGGTTTAGGAGAGAAGATAGGTCTTAGAAATGACTTTACCATTAATGTAATTAAGGCAACTGGTAATTATGGTGAGATTTATGAAAGAAATCTTGGAGAAGATAGTGATGTGCCAATACGAAGAGAGCTTAATCAACTCTTCAAAAATGGTGGCCTACATTTTTCACCTCCATTCAATTAGTTACTTAAATAATGAAGGGCGATAAAATCATATTTTTCCAAATAATAATTATTTTGCTTTTAATATGCTTATTTGGCTTTTTAATAAATAACTTAATAATAAATTTAATAAGGACTGATTTAGGTTTTAACTTTTCTTGGCTTTTAAAGCCAGCAAGTTTTGCTCTAGCCGAGCATGCACTACCCTATTCTCCCTCTGATAGCTATGCTTGGGCATTATTAATAGGTTGGCTCAATAGCCTTAAAGTAATATTTGTTTCTTTATTTTTATCAACTATTCTTGGAATAATAATTGGACTTAGCAGAACAGGTAATAATGTTTTACTAAAAATAATTTCTTCATTTTATATAACAATCATTAGACAAACCCCTCTTCTTCTTCAATTAATGTTTTGGTATTTTGTAGGATTTTTAGGTTTAAAAAATAATTTTATAAATTTTACAAATTTATTAAAAATTAATAATCAAGGTATAGAGTTTTTGGGTTTATCTTTAACTTCAGAATTCTCAGCACTTATTATTGGATTAAGTGTTTTTACGAGTGCTTTTATAGCGGAAGTGATTAGAGGAGGTATTATTTCTGTACCAAAGGGACAATGGGAATCATTTAGAAGTTTGGGTTTATCTGAAAGGAATGGTCTTATAAGAGTGATTATTCCTCAAGCTTTACCAGCTATAATTCCGGGATTAACAAGTCAGTATCTAAATTTAGCAAAGAATAGTACACTAGCGATTGCTATTGGTTATTCAGATATTTATGCAATTAATGACACGATTATAAATCAAACAGGAAGAGCTATTGAGTGTTTCATAATATTGCTTTTAACTTTCTTAATTCTCAATCTTTTAATAACAAACTTAATGGAGACAATAAATAAATTTATTAATAAGAAAAACTTTTTATATTAATTGATTTATAAAATGCATACAAAAAAAATAAAAAAATATATTAAAAAAATAAGAGAGATTTTATTTTTTAATTCATTAAATAATTTTTTAACTATCCTGTTAATTTTTACGATTTTTCTATTATCTCTTCAGTCTTTTAGTTGGTTTATTTTTAATTCAAAATGGTCAGTTGTTACAACAAATATTCCATTATTTGCCTTTGGTACTTTTCCAGAATCACAGAGATGGAGACCCATTACTTGGATTATTAGTTTGTTGTTAATTAGCGTATTATCAATTATCCCTCCAAAATGGAAATGGCTTAGAAAGAATTTATTAATTGCTTGGATTGGAATGATCCCCTTAGGTATTTTTTTACTTTATGGTGGTTTAGGTTTGCAATCGGTAATGAGTAGAAATTTTGGAGGGCTAACTTTAACAATACTTCTTACTATATGCAGTTCAATTTTTGCTTTACCTATAGGAATTGGTCTTGCATTTTGTAGGCAAAGCTCGTTATTTGTTGTTAAAAAATTAAGTTCAATTTATATAGACTCTATGAGAGCAGTACCGTTAATAGCTGTTCTTTTTTTTGGACAATTACTAATACCTTTATTTTTGCCTCTAGGTTTAGAAATTGATCGTGTTTGGAGAGCAATTTTTGCTTTTACTTTATTCGTATCTGCTTATATTGCTGAAGACATAAGGGGTGGTCTACAAGCAATCCCAAATACACAAATTGAGAGTGCAAAAAGTCTTGGACTTAATCAATTACAAATTATCAGATTCATTCTTATTCCTCAGTCCCTACAAATCGCATTACCTGCATTAACTAATCAAGCAATAGGTCTTTTTCAGAACACTTCTTTAATGTCTATTTTAGGTCTTGTTGAATTACTTGGTATCGGGAGAAGTATACTCGCAAATCCAAAATTTATAGGACAATATATTGAGGTATATATCTGGTTAGCTTCTGTCTACTGGATAATTTGTACGATATTGGCACTTATGGCTAAATATCTTGAAAAAAGATTAAAAATAGCTTAAAAATCTAAATTACTCATGAATACAATTATAAAAGTTAAAAACATTTCAAAATCCTATTCAAGAGGTTTACTAGCGCTTGATAATGTATCCCTAAAAGTTAATCAAGGTAAGGTACTTGTAATTATGGGACCATCAGGCTCAGGGAAAAGCACCTTAATCCGAACTTTTAATGGCCTCGAAACTTTTGATGCAGGGGAAATTGATATCTTAGGAATAAAAATTAATTCAAATTATGATGAAAGAAGAATTCAAAAAATTAGAAAAAGAGTTGGGATGGTATTCCAACAATTTAATTTATTTCCACATCTTTCCATCTTAGACAACATAACTTTAGCCCCATTAAATGTTCAGAAACGTACTAGAATTGATGCTGAAGAATTTGGCATGTACTTATTAAATCAGATGGGTATTAGTATGCATGCAGGAAAATATCCCAGCCAATTAAGTGGAGGAGAACAGCAAAGAGTAGCAATAGCCCGCGCACTTGCTTTAAAACCTGAATTACTTTTATTTGATGAACCAACAAGTGCTTTGGATCCAGAGAGAATAAATGAGGTTCTAGATGTAATGAGGAAACTTGCTCAAGATGGTATGACAATGGTTGTTGTAACCCATGAAATTAATTTTGCAAAAGATGTAAGTGATCAAATATTATTTATGGATTCAGGAAAAGTTATAGAGACTTCTACACCAGATATTTTCTTTTCAAATGCTAAACATGAAAGGAGTAGAAAATTTCTTAATCAATTAGATAAATAAAAAATTAAATCAATCTACCCTCAAGAAATAATAAAGGTTTCACATTATACATCTCAACAAGATGTTTAAAAAGAAACTCGCAAAAAGGGTTCAAATCAATTTAAGATAAAAATTATCTTAAATACTCAATATGAATATCACTGTTTTTTGGATCTTGTTTTTAATACTTTGGGGAACTGTACCTTTAATGATTATTAAAGGAAGAAAAGATTCGAACACACTCCAAACTGCTCCTTCAAAGAATTCATCAAAGAAAAAGGGTTTATTTAGATAATTACTAAAAATAAATTGAAATCAATTTATATATTAACGAATTAATAATTTAAACAATATTTTATTTTAAAAGGTCTTTGGACCCTTGGGCTGTTCTTTCCCACTCGAAATACCAAAATCATTAGAACCAAACTTCATAAAAGCTAAGAAAGCCGCAAAAAAACCTACAACTGCGAATAGATACATAATAAGAAAATAATATTCAATGAGAATATATGTGTTTTTAAAATTTAACTAGTACAAAATTTACATAATTAATATTCTTTATTACTAACAAGCAGTAAATATATTATTCCATAAAAGTTGGGTTTAATAAATAATTAAAAATTAATACAATACATACAAATTAGATCATGTAATTGATGTAATTAAGAATTGTATATAATAAATTATTATTTGATTAAAATTTAAGAATAATATAAATAGAAGTAATTTAATTAAATGAAATTCAAGCCATCTAGTGAGCAATTAGAGAAAATATTTAATCCTGCTTACGAAGATATAATGGCAATATGTGATGAAATGGATTTTGAAACAAAATGTGGAAATGAATTTATAATAAAATTTCTTGAAGATATAGTAGAGGACTATAAATTATTAGTTAAACAGCTCAGAGAAGAGGAGGAAAATGAAATAAAGAATGAATAATAACATTCATATATCAAAACATATTTATTAGATTTCTTGAAAAAGATAATAGACCTTTAGGAATGAATTAAACCATTATTTACTATTAAAAAAAGGCGCTACCTATAATATTTATCTTTACTATTTAAAAATCCATCAAAATATAAATCAAAATTAAATTACTTAAAGAATTTAACTGTCTCTTCTAAATCTGCACATGGCTGAATATCAATATCCATAAAAGCTCTCCAAGGTCTCCATTGTCTCCAAATAGTTTCAAGAGAATTAGCACTTACAACGGAATAACCCTTTCCATTTTGATGCATAAATATCCAAGAATGAACTTCATATCCATCCGGTCTATTTTGAGGACCACCTCCTTCATACCAGTCAACTAACATTTCACCGCCTTTTTCCTGACTCTTCCCCTCATAAAATTTGTAGGAAATCAAATACCGCTGCATAAAAGACTATATAACTTTATACATATTAGATATTAATTATAAATTTACATAAATAAAAAAATATAAATATAGAAATAAACAAATAATTTATTGATATTTCAAAAAAGAAAACCTTTCTAAATTAAAAAACAGTTTATTTTGAACCATTAAACATAGCCTTTTGATTAGTTAGCCAAAATAATAAAAAGATAAAAAAGGCTGAAACTCCAACTCCAACAAATGAACTAAAAAAGAATTTAGTAGAGATATCAGTTTCTGTAAAGGCGAAAAATAAATCCATGTCTATAAAATAAAAAATAATTTACACCCTTTTAGATTTAATTTCTTACCTTTTGATACCAATGTCATATTATTTTTTACCAAAATATATAAAAAATATTAATTGTATAATTCAGCAATAGTTTCTATCAAATAGTTAAAAATTCAGTAATAAAAAATTCATTAAATATATAAATTACACTAAAATAATCAAAACTAATATAAAAACATGCAAACGCAAGGTTCATCAGATTCTTTAAGAAAATCTATTCAAAATAATTTATATAAAATAATGTTAATATCAATAGCTGCTTCAGTAGTCATATTTTCCATTAACCAACAAGGTTTCTTTTTTGGTATTCATTAAATAAAAAATTTACTTTAAATAAAATTAAATTGTAAGTAAAAGAATAATTTTAAAGTTTTAACAATATTTTCATTTATACTTTTCAGATCTACGTAGAGCTTTTACGGCACCTTCATAATCGCGATTTAAAAGCTTTTCTTGACTCTTTTTTTCCAATAAATTAATAATTTCCATCTTTTTTTTATCATCAATTTTCATTTTATGATCTTTAATTAAATCAAATTTCGAAGAGTATAATTTTGATAATTCTTCCTTATATTTATCCATAATTTCTTTATTAGATCTTAATTCTTCATTCATCAATGATTTAATCTCTAATTTATCTTCAAGAGATCCTTTAAAATTGTTTTCCTTATATTTTTTTTCGCTAGATTTTATTAAGCTAATAATTTTTAATAGGGTTTCATTCTGAGTATTTTCCATTATTTTTCTTTACCTAAATATATAAGAAGTATAAAAGAGACTATGCTAACTAATGCGATTAAATACCAACCAGATGAAGACGTACTTTCCATAAACAGTAAAAATTTCCTTATTAAAGATTAATTAATGATAAAAATTTCATTTCTGAATTAATTATTTTTAAGTTTTTTGAGAAGAATCATAAAACCCCTGAGATAGTAAGCATCTGCTTAATTACAAATAAAACTCCAATAAGTATTGTAAGTCTGCTTAGGAAATAAAGATTGATCATAATTTATTTATAACAATATAAGGTACTCTTTGTACTAGTCTTGGATATAAAAATCATTTAACTTGCTTATATAAATTTTAAAACCTATGACTAATAACTTAAGTGATGAGATAAAAAAAGAAGAGAAGACTTTTAATTTACTATTAATAGCTGTCTTAACTCCTATAATCGCTGGATTTGTTGTTATTTCTATTTACATCTTCTAAAGCTCTTCTTCCCTCTTTTAAGGTTAATTTTATAAACCAAAAAGAAATTATCAGAATAATAATTCCTAATAAAAGTATAGATAACTGACTTGTATTCTCTAAATTAATAATTATTTACCTTGCTAAAGAGATATACCATTGTCCTATAAATAAAAGCATTATTGTCATTACAAGCGGGAAGGCAGGATATTTTGTTTGAAAATTTGCAGGTGGCCATGGACTCCAAGAAATCATTCTCTCTGAACCAAGTTTTTTTTCTTTTATATAAATTTCTGAATTTTTTTTACTTATTTCTTCTTTTGCGAATCCTTTTGACATACCAATTATAAAAATTACTAAAATTATAACTAAGATTTTTTAAATATTAAAATAGATGTAAAAAATATAATTTAATCTAAATTTTCATAAGGATGTAAATAAATGAAATTATAAAATTCCAAATTAAAAATATTATTTAACCAATAACAAGTCCTTTTTTAAGTAATTTGTCAAATATTTCAGCACCCCTAGTTTTACCATTTGAAGTTTTTTTATGTCTATCAATAACCTCTGCAAGACAGGTTATCCAATAAGTGCCTATTTTTAACTCTAGTCCTTTGCAAATATGAGTTGGCGCTGATTTCAAGCAACCAAGATCATTAGTAATGCTCAAATTTGTAAGCTGTGTATCTAATTCTAAAACCAGAAGTTCTACCTCTTGATTACTAAGAGTTGTACCAAAAGAATATGATTCAATTAAGAGTTGATAATTCATTTTTTCTTCCTTAATTGGAACTGAAGCGCTTCTTTCAAATGTTTTACTTCTCTTTCAAGAACCTGAATTTTTTTTTCTAAATTTTTACAGTTAACTTCCCTCTCAAGCAAAATTATCCTATTTTCTAAATCTTCGTATTTAGTCATAAACATAAATATATTTGTTTTGAATTTTAAGGAAATAATTAATAGGTTTCAAAATTACATATTAATAATATTTAATTTTATTCATTATTCATTTTTGGAACCAAGAAATTCTCTCAATAAATTTTTAAATTTTTCAATAGGTTCTTCAATAAAATCTGGCTTTGGTAAAACTGCTAAGAATAACCAAAGTGATGCGATACTAAAAATCATACCGACATAAAGAAAGCCATAAATCATTCTTAAACGATTTAAATATCTAATATTAATTTAACGTGAATTTTAACTTTAAACATTATTAATAAAAATCGTTCTTTTAAATTAATAATGATGAGTAGATTTAAATAAAATAAAAATTTTTTAAATAAATTAAAAAATAAATAATCGAATTTTATTTATATTCTTATTTACTAGTTATAAAATTAAATAATTCCTATTGAGGATTTTCTACTAAACTCACTTATTTACTATAAGATGATTTCCAAACATATAAACCTCTTCTTACTTTTGAATCAACCGCAATGCAATTACAAGAAACATTCCAAAGTGCTTTATAAATAGGCTCTGGATTATATAAATAAATTTTTGGGAAAGCTTTTTTAATCGCTTTTGTCGCTTCCCTCGCATGGTAATGAGGGATATTTGAATAAATATGATGAACTACATGACTAGAACCGATATTATGATGAAGAAAATTTATGATTTGACCATAAGGTCTATCAATGGTTAGAAAGGCACCCCTTATAAAAGTGAATTCAGAATTGGAAAGATGAGGTACATCTGTTTCAGTGTGATGAAGCCAAGTATAAATAACTAACCAACAATTAACAATAAGTAATGGGCCAAAATAAAAAGCAATTAGTGGAACTATTCCAAAAATGGAGGATAATTTTATCAAGATTATAAGAGTTATAACAACTCCAATATCAGAGAGCCATACTTTTTTAGACCATTTAGATAGCCATAATTTATTGGAAAATGGTTTTTTAGGCCAAAAGTGATTAGAAGTCCCATACTCTATACCACCTGTACTCCCAGTTAATAAATAAGCAGGCCACCCAAATATCAAATGAAGTATTAATTGCATTATTCCATATTTAGTTTTTCCAAGAGATTTAGATATATTTATCTCATTTCTTCCTCCTTTTTTTTCCCTTACACCATCACCATCAATAACAATTGGAACATGTGTTTCCCCTTTGGTAATGTTATTAGTAAATCTATGATGCACTGCGTGAGAACGCTGCCAAGAGAAATATGGAACGAGCAATAATGAGTGGAGAGTATATCCTACAAATGTCTCCAAGTTTTTATTTTTCGAAAATGCACCATGCCCACATTCATGTGCAAGTACCCAAAATCCCATCGCTGTTGTACCTGATAAAACAGAATACAAGACCCATATAGGTATCATCTTTGACGAAAAAGGGATTAAAAAGCCTAAAGCGAGTACAATAATTTGTATCGTCAATGACTGTAGAAGATATTTTAGAGAAGTTCTTGTTTTAATTGAGAAACAATGCTTTGGTAAGATATTTTTTATCTCATTAAGAGTAGGAATATCTCTGGTATCTATCTTAAGAGCTTTACCTTTTAGACCAGAGTACTTAATATTTTTCAAATATCCATTTGTAAATTTGACTATAAATAATTTTATATTTATAACATTATTCTTACTAATTTTAATCTAACTTCACAAGTACTTTTTTTAAATAAATATGTATATATTAATAATTTTCTTTTGAGGTAATTGCTCCAGAAACGTATTAATACAGTTATAACGATTGATATGAGTTTACTTTTAAGGACTAATACTATATTGAAAAAAATTTCATATTATAGGAGTATAAGATTGTTTTAAAAATAATTTATTTCTATTTTAAAATTACAACTTCATCAATATTATCCATAAAATGATTTTTGAATAAAAATGGATCGAAAATTAACATTTTATTGAAATCAAAATTTAATCTTTGTATTAATTACTCATTTGTTCCTTATGGAAATTTGTTAAGTATGTATTAGAAAATTATTGATAAAATGTCTTTAGATTTTTTTATTATCCCAATAAGCATTCTAATAATCTTTACTTTCTTAATTTTTAGCTCTAGTAAAGAGAGGAAAAGATCATTGATCAAAAAGAAATATATCAGAGACTAAAAAAACAAATTAAATATTCCAAATTAATTAGCCTGGAAAGGATAGTAACATTTATAAAAAAAAACCTAGAGAAAATTTTAAAAATTTTCTCTAGTAATTTTTAAAGATTTTGAAAAACTTTTATTAATTTGATAAAACTTGTTTCTTTGCTTCTTTAAGTCTTTCTAAATAAACTGATCGCCTGTATGGAGTTACTTCACCATTTTTGGTGGCTAGTAGCTTTGCTTGGTGCAATCGCGCATCTTTTTTAATCTTCTCTCTAATTTGAACAAGGTTATTCATGAATTTATGAAGTAGATGGAAATCCCGTTCCCTATTTCCATTTCATGCGTCCAAGATAGGATGAACGTAATAATAAAGATAACATTGATTCGAATCGATTGTGAGAGTAAAAATTACTAATATTCTAGATATAACAAACGTTTGGGATTTAAATTTAATTACCTCTTAAATTTTTTAAAGATTAATATTATTTAAATTAGCTCAAAAAGTATAGTGACTATACTTTAATTCATTGTTATGAATGTATTTAGTTATACATTTTTCTATTGAGTAATCGAATTAAGAAATTTGGAATAGCATTGTTTGCTGTTCCTGCTATGCAACTAATTGCTTATTTAGCTTTATCTGCCCATGCTGGAGAAAAAATTCTTTCAGACGCAGATAATAATTTAATATTAACTTCCTCTGCGCTAGTACTTTTAATGACTCCAGGGTTGGCATTTTTTTATGGAGGATTTACCCAAGCAAAAAATGTTTTAAATACTATGATCATGAGTTTCGTCATGATGGGTATTGCTACGATTGTATGGTTAATATTTGGATTTAGTTTGTCATTCTCAGACGGAGGTTCTTTGAATGCTTTTATTGGTAATCCATTTACTTATTCTTTCTTTGAAAATGTCCCAGAGGTATGGGACGGATTACAAATTCCAGGACTTAGCTTTGCATTATTTCAAGGAATGTTTGCAATTATTACTCCAGCTTTAATTTCAGGTGCATTGGTTGAGAGAATTAGCTTTAGATTTTGGTGCTTTTTTACACCAATATGGCTTTTGATAGTTTATTCACCTTTAGCTCATATGGTGTGGGGTGGTGGATTATTAGGAAAAGATTTAGATTTCGCTGGGGGAACAGTTGTTCATATTAGTTCAGGTGTATCTGCTCTTGTACTTGCTAGCTTAATTGGTTCTAGAAGTAATCATCCCGCAGGTGTTAAACCTCCTCATAATGTTACGCAAATTTTATTAGGTACGGGTTTACTTTGGTTTGGATGGTTTGGCTTTAATGGTGGTAGTCAACTCGCAGTTGGCGGTGCAGAATTACCTTTTACCACTACACATATTTCTGCTGCTGCTGGATTAATAGCCTGGGGATTTATTGAATATATAAATGAGGGTAAATCAACTTCAGTCGGAATGGCAACAGGAGCTGTTTCAGGATTGGTGGGGGTGACTCCTGCGGCAGGTTTCGTTAATCCCGCTAGTGGAATGATAATTGGACTCATTACATCTGTACTTTGTTATTATTCAATAAAATTAAAAAATAAACTACAATTTGATGATTCTCTAGATACATTTGCAGTACATGGTGTTGGTGGAACTGTTGGAGCTCTTCTTACCGGTATTTTTGCACAATATGATTTAATTTCTTCTCATCCAGCAGGACAAGTTTTATTAGAGAAAGGAAGAATTGGGTTAGTGTTAGGACAATTTCAAGCCGTAATTATCGCGTACAGTATTTCCGCTATAGGTACTTTCTTGATAGCATTAATTCTTAAAAATGGAGGAATTCAATTTAGAGTTTCAAAGGAAGAAGAAGAAAAAGGTCTTGATCTTACCGAACATGGAGAAAAATCATACATTTAAAAAAGATAATTAACTAAAAATCTTAAGGATTAAAATATTATTGATACTAAATAAGCTAATTAATTAGAATATTTAAATCAATGTTTTTTAAATTATTAAACACTAAAAAAACTAAGTGTGAAATGTAGTATCTGCATTTCATGCTTAGTTTTTAGTGATTAAATCTAACGCCTAAAATTTATAAATTAGAAATATATTAAAAAATTCCTGGAATTATTTGACCGGTTGAAACATAAGCTCCTAGTAAAGCAATAAAACCAATCATTGCCCAACGTCCATTTACTTTCTCAGCATTTTGAGGGTAACCTTCGTATGAAACTGATTCATCAATGTAAGGACGTGTTTCTGAAGGGAACATATTTTGTCTTCCGCCAGATTCTGTTGTTGTATTAGAGGAATTTGTCATTAAAACCATCCAGGAATAATTTGGCCAGTTGTAACATAAGCACCAACTGCTGCTACGAAACCGAGCATTGCTGCCCATCCGTTAAATCTTTCTGCTTCAGGAGTCATAATAATAGTTTAATTATTAACTAATATAACACGAATATTAATTTATGTAAATAATCTTACCCATACTTTAACGCATCTTCCTTATGTGTAACGTTTTTAGCGCATATATGTATCAAAAATTAATCTTTTTTTTTAGTGAGTTAATAAAAAAATTATTTTCCAAAAGTATTTTTAAATTATGAAATAAAATAAAATTTACTAAAGTTATATATTTTATTGAGCATTTTAAAAATTTTCTGATGAAGTGTTTTAGTAATCCAAACCTGATTTATTTAATCTAATTAAACATCTCTTTAGTAATTTGTTAAACCTCTCACTTATCATTTCTTTTAATCAAAAACTTAGTTGAAGAATAATTTTGCACTTAATATTAATTGAGGAGTAACAAACAAAAAGACCGCGATTGAGATAGCTAGATTTAACTTATTATTTTTCATTGATACACAATAACTATTAACAGATGGTGATTAATGCAATATTTATTACATTTATGCAAATAAAATATATCTTTTTTGAATAAAAATAATTTATTTATCGTCTTTGGATAATTTAAAGAGAAATTGATTCAAAAGTTATTTTAATATTTCACATGAATATACATAAAGTATTTATGCTCTAGAAAATTTGAATTATTTGTCATATGTTTATCACATATTTTGATTAAGGAGTCTCAATTATGAGTATTGAAAAAAAGCTATTAACAAAATATGACTTAAAAATGAAAAACGAGTAAGGTTTAATCATGAAAATATTCAAAGATAAACACTTTAAATATGAAATGCAATCACTAGATGCTTATTATGAATGTATCTTAATTTGCGAAATAAATCCTTGTAGTAGTTCATGGCAAGGAGTTGAAGAAGATTGTGAAACTAAATGCCTTAATCAACACTTAAAATCTCATTTTATGTAGAACAATCATATTAGTAAATTTATAAATAATCTTTCAAAAAATTGATATATTAGTGAATTATTAATTTTATTTGATAAAAATAATTAAATTTATAATTCAAATTATATTATTTACTAAAAATATAGACTTAATTATTATTCTTTGAAATTTTAAGAACTTGTCACGACTATTTTATAAGGAATTAATGCAAATTTATTTTAAAATCAATAAATTTGAATGATTGATTTATATTAAAAATCTGTTTTTATATAAATAGCTTGATATCTATTTATGCATTTCTCAACTTTAGCTAGCTTAATTTTCTTTCTAGTTTTATCACTTATTGCAAATTATATAATTAATAAAAAATTTCCTACACCAAAATTAAAATCGCAAAAGTAATAAAGCTAGAAAAGCAAATTCTTTAAATTAAAAAAAAATAAATACCAAATTTTTTAAATTATTTAGATTATTCAAAACTGTTTGTTATGTGGTTTTTAAAATTAAGTAGAAATTAAAACAATAACAAAGGTAATAGAAAGAACCTAAAGGAATAATATTTTATACTCATATTATTAGAAATTAATAAGATTTACTTAATTTCCATATTCAAAATATTACTGTATTTAAATATCTACTTATTTTATTATGTCTTCAGAAAAGAATCTCAAGAAAGGTCAAAAGCCAGCTTATGAAATTAAAGAAACTCCTTTACTAAAAAAGATATTTAATAAGATACTTGGTCCTATAAGATTCTTTTAGTAAAAAAACGTATTGTTTTAGAACTTTTTTTCATCATTTTCAAAACTCAACTTAATAATATTTTTTGATAACTTGATTAAGTAAATTGATCCAAAAAAAACTATTGGAATACAATAAAAAAAGTTTAAATTCATAAAATAAAATTATTTTTTTGATTACTAATACTTTAAAGTTAAATTTTTATCAAATAATTAATATTTAATTAATATAAGATTTCTCTATATAAAATTTTACTTGATTACTACAAGATTACTAAATTAAATTTGAAAATAAAAAGAACCAAATAAAGAATAATAAATTAAGAGTAAAAATAATGCCAAAAAATATCCAGCCAAATTTCTTTCCAACAAATGCTGTATCTGGCTCAAGTTTTACTCTCATAAGTTTTTTGATATTTTAACCTTATTTATGATTAGATTTATTTAAAATTTAATAAAATAATTAATTTCTTAATTTCACAATATTTGATGTTTTTCATTGATTCATAAATAATCCAATAGAAATTTTTAATATCTCAATAGGTAAGCTGATTACAAGAAATCACATTAAAAACTATCTTATGTTATTAACAAACTATCTTTTTTTATTTACTAAAATTTATAATTTTGATTTTATTAAAGAACAGTCACTTTTATTTATTAATGGAAAAAGATTTGACTAACTTTGAAGTATTAACTGAAAAAACCTTTTGGGAGTTGCTAACGGAAGAGAATATAGATCAAGACGAAATTTTATATGGAGAGGGTGAAATCAGACAAGAAGATTATTAAAGTATAATAAATTTCTAATTCTAATTACAAAACAGAATAAAGATATAATAATTATTTTTAAGAATAACTAATAATTTTTTACAAAATAAGATTTGTTCACAAAGTAATAGTAATTATTCAGTCCTTCGATCAAGTAAAATACAACATCACAAAAAACTTCTTCAGAAATATCTTTTATTTATTATTTAACGATAAAAGACATGTCAAAAATTAGAAAAATTATTGGTTGGAATTGTTTTTTTAGTGACTGTAGGCTTTATAGATGGTCATTAGAACTTGAAATCTCCTTAGAAAAGAAAGAAATTATATTTATAGGATTAAATCCATCTACTTCAAATGAATATTTATTAGATAATACGACAAAAAAAATTATCAATATTTGCGATAAATATCATTATGGAAAGATAAAGTTAATCAACCTTTTTGGACTTATTTCACCTTCTCCAAAACTATTAATAACTCATAAGGAACCTATTGGTTTTTTAAATAATAAAGTTATAGAAAATAATATTAATTATTGGTCTAAATCAATTAATTGTGATCTATGGATAGGTTGGGGAAATAAAGGGAAGCTTTTTAATAGAGATATTCAAGTTTACAAAATTATAAAAAAATATATTTCTATTAAAGAGAAAAAGTTTTCAAAAAATACAAACCCTTTACTAATTAACAAGACAAAATACAATAACCCTATGCATCCACTTTATTGCCCAAACAACTCTAAGCTTGTTAAGTTTAATTTCTAGATTTTATGTATATTCAAATTATTTTTAAGCCTAATAATATTTAATCATTTAAAGTTTTTATATTTTAAGTAAATTTAATTATTGGAGTAAATCTCTCTATTATGCAATATGGATTGCTGAATGATTTACCACAGAATAATTTCTTTCGTTGTAATTCTTTAACTGATTTGAGGTAGATATTGGATGTAAGGATCGCACCAAAATTTACTAATAACACCGTTAGGACAAGTATCTCTATAGAGAGGTTGGTCATAAGATAACCCTCCTTTAATTAAATTAATAATAAAACAAATGTCCATTATTTGAATAGAGTATAAAGCCTTATCTACCAAAGGTTGCCTTTTAAATGTCTCTCGATACAAATGCTCTCGCAATCCTCATCTATCCCCTTTGGATTTATATCGCAATATGAGATGCACTCGTAATATGCATCAACGGGATGTTGTTCTTCTTTTATAAAATGTTTATTATTTTTATTTCTAGTCATATTTCCCACCAGAGCGTCTTATCTTCGATTCAATCTGATTAATTAGTTCATCTAACCATTCAGTGTTTTTTTCTTGCCTTTTGTGTGATTGGCTATTTTGGTTACTCATAATTAAAATACATCTAAATTTTGCCTATATTATGCAAAGTTTTTTTGTATATCAATAAGCAAAAATACCAATTACTCTATTATTTGTTTCTAATAAATAAAATTTGCAAATTTGAGGAAAATAATTATTATCAAATATGGTTTCCTATAGAAAGTATTTTTCTTAGAAATTGAAAAATACTTCTATAAAATTAATAATATAATTGGTAATTTTTGATATTTAAAATTTGTATAAAATGTAAACTAAGCAATGAATTAGGATGATTTTCTTAATACCTGTTCTAAATTAAATATGAAACACTTATAAAAAATTTATGTATAAAAGAGGTGCTAAAGGCTACTGGATATCTACAGCAAAAATAATTAATCAAGAATTATTTGATGAATATGTAAAAAAAGTGGGTCCATGGCTTAAACAAGTTAGGGGAGAGGTATTTGCAAAAGATACTGAGCCACAAGGAAAAGAAAACACGCAAGATGCTAATTTAGCGGTTATTTGTGAATTCCCGTCTATGAGAGAAGCAGTTGAGGCTTATGAATCTGATGAATATAAAGAACTTTCAAAACTGAGAAAAAAAGCCACTGAAAATTCTACATTTACTATTATGGAAGGTTTAGATGAAGCTACTAAACTAAAAAAAGCGATGGGACTCTAATAATATAAAAGAAAAATATATAGATTTAGTAATCATTTAAGAACTTTAAAATTATTTATTTCTATAAATTTTTTCAAAAGTGTTTATTTAAAAATTAAATTATTAGAACAATAACATTAGGAATATCTGTAACTAGGATTTGTATCTAAAGAATTAATTCTAAATTTAAAGATTATTTCTTTTATTACTCATTTATTAAAAAATTATTTGTATTAATCTTAAAGTATAGAGGAGTTCTTTGATGATGAAAAAAAAAATTATTTATTGTTTATTAATTTTATTATTTAACTTACACTTTCCAAATCAAGTTAATGCTGAAAAAAATTTAGATTTTTATATGAATGATTTTTACACTAAATCGAACGAAGCTAGCCAAATTCTTAAAGAAATTGAAGGTGAGATAAAGGCAGGTATAAGAATAAAAGTTTGTCCTAGGCAGATAAAAGCAGCAAAGCTAGGAATACTAGCTAATGAATCATTAATTAAAGCATTTCAAATTGCAGGAACTAAGCCTCCAAGTTCAGCCATAAAAGCAAGTAAAGAAAGATGGGAATCTCTCTTAAATGATTGTAAAAATATGAATTAAATTATTTCCAGCATTAGATTAAGTTGGTTTAAAAAAGTTTATGAATTAATCATGAATAGATGCTTATTATAAATAAATTTTTTGCTAACTTGAATTTAGATAATAAACAAATCTCTTTTGTTTTTATAATATGCCTTATTAATTTTGCCACCGTTACAATAATTACCAATCTTAAAAAAACCTGATGTACCCTTTAATAAATCGATATCATTAGATATTTTTGAAAGTTTCAAAGAAAGGTTTGAAAATAATGCTCTATTAACTTGGTTTGCTTTAATTTTATTTTGATATCGATGCCAAAGCTCTTTATCCTTAAAGAGTAATATTTCACCATTAAATTTAATATTAGATGATTCAAAACTCCATCTGGCTGAGTTTTCTTTATTAGGTTTGCGGGTATAAAAGGTTCCTTTTATTTTTTTATCATTAAAAATTCTTCCTTTTAGTGAATTCTTCTTTCTTTCTGACAGGACTATAGTTATGCTTGGAACATCTTCAGAAATTAAAACGCAGTTAATTGGTTGCAATACTTCTGCTAAAAAAGAAAACAATTTTTAATTAAAATTAAATTATAACTTTTCATTGAAAAAAAAATTAATAGATTGCAATTTCCAATACTTTTTAAATATTATAATTCAAACAATGTAAATTGATTTTTTAGAAATTTAATTATTCTTAAATAAGGTAATAAAATCTTTCTTGTTTGTTTTATAAAAATATGTTTATGAAATCTATTATTGTTTTTAATTTATTGGCGATTGCAGCAATTAATCCTATCATTAATGCTCATGAAAATCATGACCATCAAATTTATAGTTGGTCAAATTCAAAAAATAAGACTATAAAAACAGATAGTACTTTTAATTCTGAGAAATTAAAAGATAAAAAAAATAAAAGAAAAAATAATAATATAGCTAGTTAAAAATTTTTAGAAAATAAATCAAATGCTTAAATACTTATCAATTACAAGAAAATTAAGAAAGGATCTAGCTCAAACAAAATAAACCATACATACGTAACAAAGGTTATATTGACATGTTTCAAATTTTGTAATTATGGGTTAAAATTACAAAAAAATAAAATAATGAAAAATATTTTTAGATTTTTACACATTCTTTGTATTTCTGTTTTTGTGATTTTTCCTACTTTTTCATTAGCATTTGATCAAAATCCTACATTATGGGTTCAAGTTCCACAATGGGAAAATGACTGGTCAGAATGTGCCGTAGACATCCCTGATGCTTCGTGTCATTGGTACGTTGCAGCTCCAGATAGTACTTTCGGAGAAGGTTTTAGCTGGGAAAATTCCCCATGGTTTGATGCGAATGGATTAAATGATATACCCACGAATTCTCTCAAAACAGTTGTTCAAAAGTTGCAATCAAATGAATAATAATAATTACCTAATTTATTTTTAGCTAATTTATAACTTTTTAAGGCTTACTCCAAGTCTCTTGATACAACCAACCTAAAAAAGTAAGGGTTAGAATATTTCCAAAGGCATATGCAATTCCCCAAAGTGGATCAAATATATTCGCTAAGATTGTAGACATTATAAAAATTATTAAACCTGAAACTAATAGATCTTTTATTGGTAGATGTTCAGTATTAATAGAATTGTTCATAAAATTATTGTAATAATAAAATTTAATTTAGTCTCAAAATAACAAAAGATATCCTGAACATATTTTTATTATAAAAGATTTGCTTGATATGATTTTAATTTAATAAGGAAAAATGATTGTGACAAAATGAAAATTTAATTTAAACAATTCGTATGAAATTTAAAAGTAAATCTAAAAAACCTAATCTAAAAACAAACTTAAACCTTAAAATTAATTCATGAATACTGATTCTAAATTATTAAAAATACTTATTGAGAAACCAAATTCAAAAGATATTTCATCATTGGCAATCAAACTAGAAAGTAACTCAAAGTTTAATTTAAATTATGACATTGAAAAATTGAAGGGGATATGGGAATTAAGGTGGAGTAGTTCTAATGCCCCTTTTTTAAGTTACTCGCCTTTGGTTGATAATCTTCAAATTTTAAATCCCTCTAAATCGAATGCAATGAATTTGTTAAAACCAAGAGGCATTAATGGAATTATTGGAACTGGTATAGTCGCAGAATTATACCCACTAAATGAAATCAGAGTTGGAGTTCAATTTACACATGCTGGTTTAATAGGTCCTTATATAGGATTTACGAAATTAAAAGCTTTAGCTCAAATAAAAAAAGAACAAAAAGGATGGTTAGATATCACCTACTTAAGTAAAAATTTAAGAATTTGCAGAGGGGATAAAGGAACATTATTTATTCTAATTAGGAGAGAAAATGAAAAGTTATTTACTAAATATGAGGAGTTTATGAAGCATGTATAACTAAAATGTAATCTAAGGTTTAAATGATGAAAAACTCTAAAATAAAAAAAACAAATAACTAGATAATAAAAACATAAATACTATATTAAGCAGTTTTACGGCAATCTATTTCAATTAGACCTTCATCCATTAGACGACCCAACTTAATAACTAAAGCCATATCAACTCTAGAAAAACAATTTTCATTTTCAGTTATCCAATCTAGTTCCTCTAAAGTTATGAAACCAAGAACATTGGCTTTTAGAAAGATAATTCCTAAGTTCATTTTAAAAAATCCCAGGAATAATCCAGCCAAAAAGGCCATAATTAACGATTAAAGCGAAAAAACCCATCATAGCCATTCTTCCATTAGTTCTTTCAGCATTTTGAAGGTAATTTAATTTTGAGTTTTCCATTTTGTGTGTGGTTTTTAATAGTTCTATACAAAACCAGGAATTATTTGTCCTGTAGTTAAATAAGCTCCTAACGCTGCTATCAGGCCTAACATCGCGAATCTTCCATTCAGAGTTTCAGCGACTAGCTTCTCTTTCTCAATTTTTTTAATTTTTGATTGATTATTTTCCATTAGAACCAACCAGGTATAATTTGACCAGTTGATACGTATGCGCCAACAGCTGCAACGAAGCCGAGCATTGCTGCCCAACCATTAAATCTTTCTGCTTCAGGTGTCATAATGAATTGATTGAATTATTAAATAATGTAACATTAATATTAAATAATGTAAAGGTTTTTATATTTTTTTTATATTTATCTTAGTTTATTCGCAGAATTGACACAAAATTGTACCAATAAATATTTATTTGTTAGTTATCTTTCAAATTCAAATAGGAATTTAATTTAATAGTTACTTTACTCAACTTATTATTAACTTGGCTGTAAAAAGTTATAACTACTAAACAAGTTTCAGAATTCAAAAAGATTAATCATTAAAACTATTTATCCAAATATTGAGGATACAGATGCTTTAGAAAGCTTTTTTGAATGTATTATTCACTGCAGTATTAACAGCGGGGTATTGAATACACTACGGCATACTACTCAAAACATTTAAAAACATCCCTTCCTTCTGATAGATAGCAGATTTTCACATAAATTATTTTCACTCTACAATTGCTTAAATATTTTTATACTTTCAAAAACATTTTTAAATCCAATGAACTAGATATGTAGATTTCTTGTTAGAAATACGATTAAAAATAGTTCCCCACATAACCAATATTAAAGAACCTATTAAAATAGAAGACAAAATAAAATTTAAATTTGCATAAGAAATAACACCAAGAAGAACGACAGCTCCTGCCGGAAAGTAAAGGCAACGAAATAATTGTCCAAAAGCTATCGCAATTGCAACTGCAACTCCGCAAGAGAGAGAATTGTTACCAAAAAAGCTAAATGAAAAAACAGCAGCTTTATTTATTGCCTAATATTA
>CACNWD010000017.1 GCA_902624085.1 uncultured Prochlorococcus sp. | reverse complement strand
ATTAAGCAAAATAAGAAAATCAGTAATTGAAAAGAATTAATTAAAAATATGGAATTTGATAAATTCATAGAGAATTTAGAACTTATATATTCAAAAGCTGATTATTTAATTACCCAAAATAATCCTTTCTTATCAAGCTTACCAAAACTATATTATTTAGAGTCTCATATGGATTATTCCCTCGAATTGAACTATTAATTGAAAATAAAATTATCGTTGTGCTATTGCTTTGCAATACAGAAATGGCAAATTGGAATAGTCCATTAATAGATAAGGCAGAGATGTCCCAAACAAAATTATTAAATTTCAAGACATACCCAAGCAATTTGCTATATCTTGCTTATTTCAAGTTCGAGGATAAGTTTATATACCCTATAGAACTTCCAACTTTTCCAAAAGAATTAAAAGTGGATTCCTCTAAACTGAAGAAGGGATTAGATAGCATCTCAGCTTTTGCGGTATCTAGATATTTAATACAAGACTTAATCATTTTGAAACCAAGAAATATCTTAAGAAACCTGGTTAATATGCCACGCACTATACTTACTGTCATTTTACAAGCCAGATCCAAATATTAGGAATAACGTTCTAACAGCTAGTTAATTATATACTTTACAAAAGGTGGAATCCTCTTAAAAACAATAGGAAATTACAAATAAATTAGGGAAATTATATGGAGTCTAACCTTATTAGCGAATGGCTATATAAATAACAATTAAATCCAAAATGTTTTAGCACAATTGAAGATAACATTAGAAATGGATTTGATAATTTGAGGAAATTATATTTAACTTTGGCTTAATAAAAATATTGATAATAAATGAAAAACATAAAGAAGCCTATAAACCTGAAGTTAAACATCTTTAAGAAAGAGAAAAAGAGTCAAAATTGAATTAAAATTTGTTGAACCTAGCTAAAAAAGTTTAAGTTTTTAATAATTTCAAATTTTAAAAGAGGAGGGATTTATCCTCTTTTTTAAAATTAATTAAACTTTTTTTGAATTATAAACTTAAAAGTATTTTTTATTCCTTGTTATTAATTAGATTCATCTTAAAAGTTAATTAGGTTTCAAAAAAATTGATGAATAACTAGTTATCATTTTTATTCCTATTTCTCAACTCGGGGAAGAAATTAGCAATTCTAATTAATTCATTAACTTCTTCGCTTTCCCTATAGTAAGACTTATTTGGAACACCACTACCAACTTTTATGTTTTTGGCCTTCATTTTCTTTAAGATAAGCTCTTTTCTTTGATCACTATTCATTGATCTAAAAGCTTCTATTCTCCTTTTTTTATCAGAATCCATAGGCCATTTAAAATTTTAATATTAATGAATTATTTTTTATATCGAGTAGAATTCAAGATAAATCATAAAAATAACTGAAAATTAAAACTTAATTGATATGAATAAAAGTAGTCATTAAATAAAAATGCATCAAAGTTACTAGTTAAGATAAGAATTCTAAAAATTTAAATTAAATACACTTAATTTTTTTAAGTCTGGTTTTTTTTTTAAATTGTTCTAAAGTTATTACATAGCTCTTATTTCTTCTAAAAGATTTAATTTTGGTTTATTTGTTTTAAAACTTTCATGTAGAGATTTAAACATTTTGAAAAAAGAGGGATTTACAATTTTACAAGGGATGACTTTATTACTCTTAAAGTCATTAGATTTACCTGCAAATTATGCTTTAAATTTAATTATCTGGATAACTAATCCTAAAAATAAAATTGGTTATTAAATGAAAATTAAAACTTTATAATTTATCTAAAAATATCCTCTGAATATTTATAAAGAATTATTTTTAATAATTTAATAACGATTTCAGCACATTTATAGAGTTAATTCAAAATTAGCTTTTAATAAGGAGGATTGTTCTAGAAACCTTCCAATTTAAGCTTACGGTGCAGATCAACAAGCTGAAACAAACGAACTTAAAACAGCTAAGAAATATAAAGTTCTAATAGAACTACTCGAAGCAAATTATCATGCTATAAAAATTGTAGCACTACATATGGAGTATTTATATAATAATTCGAACTATTTGCAGGGTTGTCATCTTCATATTTTTTTGTCATGATAGAGATCCCCATCACCTAGGCTCGACGGTAAACGTTAGAGTCTATTTTTTTAGCTATTAGGATTTTTTTAAGTACTAAAATTTTATGCCAATTAAATATCTGAGAAAATATTAAATCAAAATGTTTAAAAAATTTTTTTTAACTTCTCTTTTGCTTTTTTCAATGATTGTGGTTTACTATCCCTCAAAGAAAGAGAATACAAGAATATTTGATTATTGTTATTCCCTTGAAAAGATACTTTCTAGAAACTCAATTAAAAAAAGAAAAAATATTTCAGAAAAAGTTAAATCACTTTCTACAGATATATCAAGATATGGATTGAACAAAACAAGAGGTTCTCTAATGAATAAAATGATTAATCAATATAAAACTACTAAAAATTCTCTTGTATTAAATATTATCCCCAATAAAATTTATTGTTTCTCAGGATATTGGGTAGAGATAGTAATTCCAGGAAAATTTGAATCAGTTATTTATAATAAAGGCAATAAAAAGTTAAATGAATTAAGAGAATTCAAAGAAGAAGTAGATGGATTAATGAATAATTTCAATTCGGAATATAAAAACATCAGGAAGCAATTTAATAGTATTTTCTAAAATAAATTTTTATATTTAATGAATAATATAGGGGGTTTTAGTTAGTTGAAAATAAAATTTTTTACTGAAGTTTGAAAATAAAATTAATAAAAAAGAGATCATAATTAGATACTTTATGAACGCGGAATATTTGCAGACAAACCCATTAGAAGTTAATTTGATAATTGAAAAAAAAGGTAAGTGATTTATCCAAAGATAATTAAACTTGAATCCAGAATGGATCATTTTATTTCCCTTCAAGAAATGGCTAAAAAGGAAAATAAAGCAGATATAGTTTGAGCGTTGTAGGTATTGCCAGAATCCTATTTCCAGGAAAAGAATAATCCACTTTAATAAAAAACAATTTAGAAATAATATCTCTAATTGGGATTATCGATCCTAATAGCTTTGTCATATTCATATAGGTTTTTTCAGATAGGAATTTCAATGTTTAGCCTGGTCACCTAAAAGAAGGAACAATAATACTTAAAGCTGCTGATATGTAAATTTGATTTCTTGATGAAAATTTAATAAAAAAAGAAATTATCTATTATAAGCAAGTTGAAATCTATAATTCCTGATTTGCCTTGGTCAGCAAGGGCTATTCGAATGTTGAGAACATTGACCGTTGAACACGAAATCAAATTAAAAAAAATGATAATGACTTCAAATCTCTCAATAAAATTACACATTGTAATAGTTCCTCTAAAAATTCATAAACGTGGAACTCATTAGTGGATACTCATAATTAGCGGAGATACATTACTCTGGAAAATTAAACGATTAATAATGACATTTATAAAGTTTGTAATCTCAAAAATATAAATTAATTTAAAACAAAACCTATTTATTTTTAAATAATTATTTAAACAACTTGAATCCTATTTTTAAGTACTTATCTTGTTTTCAAACAATTTAAAAAGGTAATAAATAAAAAAGCTTGCCTATATCCCTATCAGCAAGCTCTCATGACGTTCTTTGAATTTAAATTTTTTGTTAAAACTTATATCAGAGGATAAGTACCATTTTCACTAGAAAAATCCAGGTATAATCCATCCAAATAATCCATAATTAACGACTAATGCAAAGAAACCCATCATTGCTAGTCTTCCATTAGTTTTTTCAGCATTTTGCCAGTATGTTGTTTTTGTGTTGTTCATTGATCTATAAGATATGAGTTAGAAAAGTTTGTTTAAACAAAACCTGGAATAATTTGACCAGTTGTTAGATAAGCACCTACAGCTGCAATTAAGCCAATCATTGCGAATCTACCGTTAAGAGTTTCAGCTACAATTTTCTCCTTTTCGATTGTTTTTAAATTTTTAGTTGAATTTGACATTAGGTTTGAAGAGGAATAGTTTAAATTTTCTTGTTGGAACTGCTTAGTTAAATAAGCGACAAGCGAGGCCGTTATCAATATTATTAAAACTAAAAAGCCTGTTAGAGGACTCATTAGAAGATACCGGGAATTATTTGTCCAGTAGTAATGTAAGCACCTAAGAGTGCTATAAAACCAACCATTGCCCAACGACCATTAACTTTTTCAGCATTTTGAGGATATCCTTCATAAGAAACAGATTCGTCTATATATGGACGTGTTTCAGTGGGAAACATATTCTGCCTGCCACCGGATTCAGTAGTTACGTAAGAAGAGTTTGTCATTTGTATAAGTTAGATTGTTAATTAATGTAACATTAATATTAATTTATGTAAAGCAAATCGTTTTTAATTTGTTAATTTCATTATCATTGATACATATATGTCTCGTTTCTGTCTTAATTATGATTAATTATGTGCCATAATTGTTAAGATATATTATTCCGCTAATTTAATTTCAATTTTAAACTCTTTTTTATTGAACTATTAAAGTATTTTTGTAATAATCTTTTTTTTTAAAATCAGTTTATTAGTATTTTCTTCCTTAATTTTAAATTTAGTAATATGTTTATTTAGGGTAAATAGTCTTAATTATTGATATATTTTAAATTTCAAGTAACTATTTAAAGAATATTTAAAACTTTAAGACCTTTTTAAAAAATATTTAGAATCAATTTATTTAAAACTTTTATTTAAGAAGTTTTATCCTTTTCAAGAAATTAAGATAAGGTAAAGCCCAATTGCCAACTGTAAATGTTAGTGTCGTGTTGCTTAAATCTACTCTCATTGATTTAGATCGGTCAGAAGCCAACTTTTTTATTTTTTTAATAGTAAATGATTCAAATTTATCAAGAGTGACTTCTGAATGTGATGATCTTTTTTTCTTTTGAGGTAAATAATTCTCTATGAGCCACAAAATGTCATCCAATATTGTTTCATATTGATAGTTCTTAGAATGTTTTGATTTTTTCTGAGACATACTTCAATCCGCATATATATGACTCAAATTTGCCATTTATATATTTAATGACAATAGTCCATCAAAAATTCTTAGGCTAAATTAATAATTTTTAGAAAATATATAGCAATATAAAATATTTTCTTTCTTAATATGTTAAAAGAAAGATGATGGAATAACAAAAAAATTTAATAGAATAGTTGATTTTTCATTAGACTCCAAATTTATTTATATTCAAATTAATACTCAGTAAATCTATTTATTTATATTGATAAAAGAGATTCAAATAGTAAATAAAATAAAATAAATCAATGATTTAAATAAATACTTTTAATTCAATTTATAAGAAATAATCAAAGATTTTTTATTTAGACTTTGCACTGCCTTTATTGATTAATAAATAAAAAATGATTTTACCAAATAAATAATCTAGTATCAGAAACACTTTTTCTAATAATTGACTTATAAAGAAGGAATTTTAATGGATATATTTATATTTATTTATAATTTTAATCTTCAAAATATGAGCAGGTATAGTTTACTAATTCTAAAACTTTTAACTTAAAAGAAGAATTTTTAGGAATATTGAACTCCATACCATTTGTAATTAATTTCCATTCATTTTCATCTTTAAGCTTTAGATTAAGTTTTCCAGATATAATCTCCATTAGCTCTCTAGAAATAGTATTAAATTCATATTCTCCAACCAACATAACTCCTAATGTTTTTTTGGAACCATCTTTTAAATATATATTCCTGCTGATAACTTTACCCTCAAAATAAATATTGGCTAATTTATCAACATCTACATTTTTAAAATTATCCATAATTATTAAGTTACTATTAAAATTGTAATCGAGAAAGAGTAAAAAGATTAATTGAAAAGAACTCTTAAAAAAAAGAATAATTTTTAGGAATTATTTTTCTACGACAAAAAAACTTTTTGAGATACCTTAAATTAATTTATAAAATTTAATTACATATATTACTCCCCCAATAAGGACCAATATTGCAGCTCCATAGAATAGAAATGGGATTATTGGATATTTATACAAAGTAGACCTAACTTTTTTCTTAATAGATTCTTTATCTAGCTTCGGTAACTTTATTGGTTTTTCTCTAGGTGGAATTCCTAATTCTTTTCTTCTCTTAGCTTCTCCCATAATAATTAATGAATTATTTATTAATATAAATTTAGACCAACTGTCAACCTTGATAAAATATAGAGTTTATCTTTAAAGCTTAAATGTCCAATCTGAATTAATTGCCTTAGCATCAGGATTATTTTTTAAAGCAACTTTTATTGCATCAGCCTTATTATTAGCAATTACAACTTCATCAAATTCTTTACCTTCTTTTTTTAAAGTTACTTTAAATCTCATAAACAATAAGCTTACTATTTATTACTTAGACAACATACAATGCAAAATAGATAAATCGCAATAAGAAACATAAATTAATATTAAATTTAAGACAAGTTTAAAAATTGATGAAAATAATAAAAAACTTGTTAATTTATAAAAAAGTTAATTCTTTTAATTATATGAATATATTTTTCAATGAACTTTATTCGGCTTATTTGAATTTCTGGCAGAATCTCACTGATTTCAAAGGAGAAACGATTAGAAAAGATTGGTGGTATGTACAGTTAACAAATTTAATTATCACTTTGATTACCTTACCTTTTTTTATAGCAATAACAGGATTCAATATATATGGTATTATTTGCATTTTACCTCAAATTGCGATTGACCTAAGAAGATTAAATAATTTTGGTAAAGATTGGAAATGGATATTTATTAATTTAGTTCCTTTCATAGGCTGGCTTATATGGTTTATTTGGCTTGGATTCGGAAAAGAAGGAAGAGGAAAAACAAATTTTATTTAAGAAAGTAATTGAAATATTCAATAAAGAAATTTATAAAATGGCTTTAAATATTTCAGGCTGATCTATCTAAAAACATAATATTGATTTAATAACT
This sequence comes from uncultured Prochlorococcus sp., assembly GCA_902624085.1. Lineage (GTDB taxonomy): Bacteria > Cyanobacteriota > Cyanobacteriia > PCC-6307 > Cyanobiaceae > Prochlorococcus_A. Next base: position 15,214 of record CACNWD010000017.1, on the reverse strand, counting down.
TAACTATTCGAGAATAGATCACTCAAAAAAATCATGATAAGAATATAAATATTTTAAGTAGAAGATCGTTTTGATTTTTCTTACAACTATTTTATTTCGGGTTTTAAATCATAATTAGTAATTTAAAAAAAATATATATTACTTTTGCTATAGCTGTTTGTACTCGATTAATTAGTTTCTTTAGTTGGTAATGATTTATTACTACAAAAAAATAATTTAAACAAAAATTTTTTTATACTATATAAATTAGAATAAAAGATTATTTTTTATGAACACAATAATTGTTTCTGGAGTATTAGTTGAGATCGGAATTGTTATTGGAGGAATTTATATTATGAAGCAATTACAGAAAAAGGAAACAAGACAGCCTGCTTTATCAAGAAAAATAATAAGAAATTTAAAATTCTAATATATCTCCAAAAATATTTTTTAAGTTCATTTATTACATATAATTATTATTCATTTAAATTATAATAAAGCAGAATAGAAGTTTTATCCTTATTAGCTTTTAAGATTTAGTTTCCTGAAAAGGCAAAAACTTTATCAAACATTAAATCTATTCCCAAATCAGTGAAAACAACTCTTTATATTAATACAGATTCAAAGTTATTAAGATTATTTAAGTTCTCTTTAAACAATAAAAAGAGCTTTATTTTTATATTTCAATCTATAAATAAAAATGAAATATTTAATTGTCATGATCTTAATGTTTCGTTTAAGAAGTTATTTATATCATTTAGATATATCAAAGGCCAACTTCTAAGAATTTAAAATGTCCAAGTATGATTTATGCTTCCTTGATGAATTTGTTTAACTCTGTTTCTGATGAATTATTGATTACTATCCAATCATGCACAATATTAATTAGCTTGTATGCAATTGTTTTATTTATATTATTTAGAACTAAAAATAAACTAAATAAACAAAGATAACTCTTATCGGCAATTTATGCATTTAAAAATATTCATTAATTTCAATAGCTGTAGTTAATGTTTTATCAATAAAGAGTTGTTATGATAAGACTTAAATTATCATTAAAAAGTGCAACCAGGAACATTTGAGATGATAATACTAATACTTATTTTTGCTGGACTCCAAGCTTTGTGGTTAATTCCAATAATTAAAAGAAATAATAGGGGCAAAGATTTTAGTGAAGAAGTAAAACAATTAGAGAGGATATTTAAAAAATAATAAAAGCAAATTTTCTTAAATAAAAAATAGTAAGAGGATAAATTTTTATACCTTATATCGCGCTAAAGATTACTTCAAAATTATAAGTGACATAAGCCACAATATTGCCTTTATCTGATAACCTCTATTTAGTTCTAATATTTATGATTAACCGATAATGGACCTAACAAAAATCTTAATAATAAGTTGTGCTGCTATAGTTATTTACATAGCATTTTTAGTTTTAGGATTTTCTCTAAAAGGTAAAAATACTAAAGCCCAGAACTTAGAAGATAAAAATTAGAACTAGGTATTTATAAAAGACCAAATTTCTCTGATCAATTTATCATTTTATTCTTCTAGATCGAATTAATATTATGAATACAATATAAGCTACATTTATACGAAAGTTTTGCAAAGTATTGAATATTTTGAATTAGTTCAATTAAATTATTCCAAATAATATAAATATGATCATAAAGTTAGAAACAATTCAAAAATGGTAGAAAGTTGAACTCTTTATATTTTATTTTTAAACGCAAGTTTGAAACCTTATGATATTAAGATTTATACCATAACTAATTAAACAAATTGTAATAGTAAAACTATAAAAAATTCCTAAGATGGTAATTGGTTTGACAAAGGAATCATTTTTTTCACTTTTGTAGTTACTAATTCCATATATGTTGCAAATAATGCTAAACAAAAGAAAGCTATTAACTTTGAGAATAAGGAAATTTGCATTTACTTAAAAAGTATTATTTATTCATGAAATCAGAATTTCAACTTTTATCAATAATCAAAAGTATAAAATTAATGTAATATTTAATCCTCTTCTTTAATATAAAATAATAAATTTTCGCAATTTAATTTTTAAAATTTATCTTAGTCAGAGCTAGTTTTCTTTTTTTAACAAGTTAACTAAGCACAATAAAAAGGAAGAAATAATGCAGATAGAAGTATTTATTGCCTTCTATTTGTTTTCAATAAAAGGTTTTACTCTATTTAAAGCTTTGAAATATTAGTTAAACAAAATACAAATAAGGCATAAAAAAAGACTCTAACTTTAAGAGAAGAGCCTAGGTGATGGGGATTTCTATCATCGCAAATAAAACAGAAGTAAACAACCCCATAAATAGTAATTCATTTATTGTTACAAACACCATATGTAGTGCTAGGATAATAAAAAGACTGGGTGATGGGGATTATTCAGTTTTCCAGCTCCATGTTTATGGAGTTTTTTTTTTGTAAATAATTAATTTTTAGGAGACATTATGGAAAAAAATTATTTTTATCAAAAGGTATATTTAACCGTAGCAAAAATACCTTATGGAAAAGTAGCTACTTACGGCCAAATTGCTGATTTAATTTATGAGTATGGAAGAGCTCGTCAAGTTGGTTGGGCATTAAGAAGATTAAAGCTTCCCTCAAATATTCCATGGCATAGAGTTATAAACTCTAAGGGATTAATAACAATGAGCGTATCAAGACTTGGTACTGATTGGATGCAAAAAGAGTTATTAATTAATGAGGGCATAAATTTTAATACAAAAATGAAAATTGATATAAAAAAATGTTTATGGGAACCAAAAGAACCACCTAAAAGAGAAAAAAGATTCCTTGAAGACTTAAATAAGAGCTTTTTTTATAAGTCGAAACTAAAGTATGAACGCCTACAATTTGAATGAGGAACTTAAAAAGATAATTAATATAAGGACATCAGGTTGAAATACTAAAACAATCAGAGTCTTAAAAATGGGCAACTGTTTTAAAATTTATCAATAAAAATAGAATCCTCGAATGGCTTCAAAACTTGTGAGTTAATGCTCAAAAGCCAAATAATTTTTATAACTTATAGAGATTTCTTTTGACAGCTGATCTATATCATAAAGGTTAACCCATCATTCTTAATGGAACTTTTGCTATAAATTTTCCATCCCTAGGATATTTATTAAGATTACCTTCTTCTTAGTTTTGGTATAGATGTTTACCTAAGGATTAATAAAGAAATAACTTATAAAGAGAAATTGGATTGAATAGGTAACGCATTAATTTCTCAAACTATTTCCTTAAATTATAAAAATCTAAATAACAACTATTACTGCTATTAATTCTAGCTATAAGAAGTTTGATCTAATATCATTAAAACAAGTTCTTTTTAATTAATCTTTAAAGGTTTTTTCTAATTGATCTTTTATAGATGGTTTAGATAAATTAAATAGCTTTATATACAATCTATAAATCTTATATCCAGCAAAAGGAATAAAAATAGCTAGTAAAATATATCTGAAAGTTTCTGATTCCACTAGCGGTTCATCATAAAGATTACAAAGCCTAAAAAACTTACTAATTTAATCGAAATAAAAAATGGAATTATTTTTTGAGACTTCAAACCAAAGGGTAGTACTCTATTAGCCTTTTCAAAGATTGCTTCCATAGTCTTTTAATAATCTAAAGACTCTAACAAATCTTTTCTAATTAAGACTTCCCAGATGTTACATAAATTCCTATCTGAATAAATGAAATCTATAAATACATTTCTGCACATAACATATTTAGTTATTTCTAAAAATTACGTAAATAAAATAAAAAAATATTATCGATTAAAGGCGAAGGCTTACCAAAAAATATCTACAGAGAAGCAAAATTTCTTTGATGAATCAATTAATTGCTAACTCTAAGGGAGTTAATATAAAACTTCCAAATTAAAAAATAAATTTTATTGCTCAACAGCTGATCTAAATTAAAAGAATAAAAAACCTTAATAATGAAATTCTTTATCAAAAAAAATAAAGCCGAAATTAAATAATATAAGTAAAGATTATAAAAAAATCAAAGTATAATCTCTAGAGTCTTATTGATTTATGATTAATTAATCCAACATAGTATCTCATAAGAAAAGTTTACATTTTGTTTGGAGATTTCAAATAACTTTACTAAAACTTTGAAATTATGAAGAATAAATCAACGAACCCATCTCAAATAGAAACCACTCTTAAATGGAATTTGAATGGAGAGTTATCTTCAATTGATATGGCAAGAATAATTAATACTCTCTCTGACACAGAGTTAAAAGAGTGTGATCTTATATGTAATATAGTTAGTAAAAATTAAAGAAAATAAAAACTTGGAATTTGGAGGAATAATGGGGTTATTACATATAAAAAAGTGTTAAAAGAGAGTATTTGTGCTCTGTGCAAAGAATTTAATTTCCTTTAAATTACATCCACATTTAGGTTGCCGAAATGAAAACATTTAGAGATAAACACTTTAAGAACAAATTAGATCCAAAATCTGTTTATTATGATTGCATCAGAAGTTGTGAATTAAAAAACTCTACGAAAAAAGGTGAAGAGAATTGTGTTGTTAGATGCACAAGGCCATTAGCATCCTCAGAGGGCTACAGATATCTAAAAGCAGGATTGGTATAATTAAATTAGCAATTATTTAATAAATAAGTCTTAAAAATAGTATCAATTAAGGGCTTTTAGATATTTCATCATATTAGCCAGACTTCAAATTAATGTTTCAGGAAATAGTTATTCCACGACTATTAAATCAATCGTTATTTAATCGCCTTATGACTTATCAAGATTTCTGAGAAGTTAATCTGGGAACCATAATTAAAACCTGAGACATAGCCTCCAAAATACATGCAAAATAATTTGATAAGCGCCTAAAATTAATATCTCACTATAAGAATTTAGCTTCATTGTAAAAAAGATTGCAAGTTTTAAATATCAACAAAAGATATAAAAATATTTATAAATATAAATCCTCGTCCGCTTACTACATCGCACCTTGTAGGTACTTTGATCAAATAAGCTGTGATTTTATTCAAAGCTGATCTAGAATAAGATGAGATTTATAAAAACAAGTTACCAATTTCTCATCCTTGAGCAATACTTCTAATTTATCTTTGAAGTCTTGCCAACCCTCGACTTATATTTCGTAAGTTGTGTTTCCTTTTATAATAAAAAAAAGTTGATACATTCCTTACTAAGTTTTAACTTTTTAAATTTATTCAAGTTTAATTTTGAGTATGTTAATTGTTACAAGCTCTGCTTCTAGTGAATTACTAAGGCAATCCATATCTAGGGGTTCTCCTGGAGAAGTTTACGTACACTTGCAACCTGATAAATTTGAAGAGGGTTGGATGTTTTTAAGAGTTAGTGCTTGGAAAAAATCTGGAATTCCAATTGCAAGAACTAACGGATTAACTGTCTATGCTCCAGAATCTCAAAAGAGTTTATTGGATGGACTTACTATTGATCATTATCAAGATTTAACCGGAGGAGGATTTTTAATTAGTACACCGGTAGGCGCAGAAAAAAGTACCTGTGGTTCAGGGTTTAAATTTATAAATACAAATGGTGTAGCGTAAATAATAAAGGTGGCTCTAAATTTTGCTTAATAAATATAAATAGTATTTACGAAATATACCCCAAAATTTAAGTAAAGCCTCATCAATTTAAATATCAAAATTCTGAAGAGAATATAGAGTCTTTTTATTGGAAATAAAGCCTAAGATTATTAAAATATTTCAATTGAAAGCCTAAAATTGGTGGAAAAGATTATCAACACACAGATTAAAACTTTAATAAAATAAATTCGATTAATATACCTATATGAGCAAATCAGATTTTGACAAAAATGGTGTAGATAAGTCAGGGACTCATTGGTTGCAATATGTGGCACTTGCTGTAAGTGCATTTGCAGTATATACAACTTGGGCTTATTACAATGATTCTAGTTTCCATTACTTTGTCGTAAAGATATTCAAGTTCTTGAATTGCAACGGATATAACCCCATCTCTTATTGCATAATGCAATGGAAAACTGTCTATTAGAAATAGTTTTATGAAACCTTTTCATAAGAACTTTTTCCAAATAATTCCGATATTTATTTTAGGGTTATCAATAGGTGTTATTTTAATTTGGCCTGGAACTTTATCTGGAAATAGCAGAAAATGTTTTTTCAAAATCCTTTTAGACGGGAGTGATGGATCTGTAAGAGTTGGGACTCTTCTCTCAATAAATACTAATTATCTTTTAAAAATTAAAAATACAAAAAATAAATATTTAAAAATTTTGTTTATTGGTGACTCTTGTTTTAGGAAATTTTAAGTAAAGGAATAACTTTTTGTATTATTTAGAGATAACTATTTAAATAAAGAGATAAAACATTTATCTAACGAAATATATCGTTTTACGGATTATCTTAAGAATTTTATTTATGCATTTTTTATGGTATAAAATCTAAACATAAGTTTTACAAATACATATTTGTATCAATTCACACTTAATACATATAACTATGTTGAAATCATAATTTTCAGTTTTTAAAAGCCTTTAAAATTAACTTTTTCTTGAAATAAATATTGACAAGACATTTATAAAAAAAACTTCTATAAGAAATTAACTTTTCTTATATTAATGTTCTTAAGTAATCAAACCAGATTAAAAATCCAAGAAATTATTAAACGTATTTCATTAGATAAAGAGGTTTCATTATCAGAAAGATTATTTGTTGAAAAACACGCAAAACATAGTTCAACGGTATGGACTTGGCTAAGAAAAGCTAATAGCCTCAGAAGATATGGGAAGCAAAATCAAGAGAGTATTAATGGCTTAATTCAGTCTTTAGGACTTGATGGATTAGATAGTGAAAGTCACTTTGACCCCAAAAATGATGATATAGCAGATTGGTTTAGTGGCTCGCCTGATTGGGTTAGAAGAAGTTAGTGCTAAATTTTTTTAGTATAAATTTACTGAGACCAAACCTTTAGAGATTAAAAGTCTTCTCTTAAAAACCAATTTCTTAAAAATTTAATTTAACAACTTCAATTAAGAGAATTAACTTTAATTATTTAGCAAATAAGAATTATATTGTTCAAATTAATAAGATTAAGGAAGGTAAGAGTAATAGAATTAAAATATGTAAGATATTTAATTTATCCTACTATTACAAAGAATTATTTATAGAGAACAGATCTATAACTCTATTTCTAAAAATGATTAATTTTAGTGGTAATACAACTTATATAAATTAGAGATGAGTAAGAAAAGAAAAATAATAGTATATTTAACTGAAACTTTTAATAAAAAAGTTTTGCGGTCAAAACTTAATAATTTTCTTCGTAAAATATGAAACTATACTATATAAATAAGTTTTAAAATTACATGCCTAATAAGATTTCGAAAATCGTAGGGATAAGAAATTATTTATATCTTAGTTGGGAGTGACATAAGCAAAAATCTTTATAAAATATAAATGGAATATAAATCTTTATCAAAAGACTTTTAAATAGAAAAATTAAATAATGCTTTCAGGAAATGAGTTTATTTGGCTTTGCAGCGGTTAAAACTATTAAAATTAACTTACAACTTATTTAATTAAATAATAAAATTGTTTAATTCTTATAAGTTAGCCAAGAGAATCAAGATCTCTACGACGATGGACTGTTTTTCCTTTTTTACTTTTAATTTTTTGTTCGTTCATTAAATCATCAAGAGTTGGATAATTTCTAGATGAATTATCAAGGCTCTTGATAATATTATCTTGAATTGAAAATGGTGGATTTTTTAAATTCATAATTAATTTACTCAGAATTTCTGTTGGATTCTTGTCACCGAATTAGGATGATCATTAATGAAAGAATTGAATTGCTTAGCAAGCATTAAGCAATCATATGCATCAAGGGCATAAATGCCTAATTGATGTGTATTGTTTGATGAGTCTTTGTAACTAAGCAAATATTTTTTACAAGACTTGATGGGAACTAAAGGCACTGTATTTAATATCGTATCTTTGTTATAACTAAGAAATTTATAAATCTGATAATAAATAATGTTCGGTTTGAGGAACTAATTTATACGGATAGTGGATCGCCACTTAAATTTTTGATAAGATATAATAAATTTGAAATTTAATACTAATAATCCCGAGTTTATAATTAGAATCAGAAATAATTATCTCTGAGACAAACTTACAGGATAATCTTTATTCAATAACTTCTAAATTATAGTTAAGCTGAATCAATTATTTATCAACCTCAAAATATTTATGGTTTATTGCTACTATCAATAGTTTAAGTATTAATTGAGGATATTAGATATAAACCATTTGGTGAAGACGAAGATGGTACTTAGGAATGAAGATATTTACAAGAGGTTTGCAAATATCTATCTTTTTATCATCTCAATTTCTACTCTAGTTTCTAATACTTATTAACCTATATGAGATATGTTTATGCAGTTGTTAACTTATTAGTTCTTACAAAATTTTCTTTATTTAGAGACTCGTGGTCAATTAACAAAAGATCGTCTTATCATAATGATCCCTTTTTATTGTTTTTATGTCGATATTAGTTACTTCACCTTGTCCAGAAATTACAGTTGAGGAACTAAGAATTAAAAGCTGGCGTTTATGGAATTGTGATGTAAATTCTTTTGACTGGGATTATAAAGATAAATAGACTTGCTTATTGCTTGAAGGCGAGGGTATAGTAACGCCGGAGGGAGAACAACCTGTTAATTTTTGTACTATTGACTTATTTACTTTTGCAGGAGAAATGAATTGTAAAAGGGAGGTGCTGATAGCCGTTCGCAAGCATTATCGTTTTGGGGATTAGGTAGTTTCTTACTAAAAAATAACGCATTTCTACTTATTGACCCTTCCCTCTCATTTTCAATAGGATGATCTTGCTAAAGAGGTATTGAAATGAATATAAAGGAAAGAGAAAAAGATTATTTAGTTTACTTACTTTGGTTATTTGGTGTTTTACCATCAAATATGCTTAAAAATTACATAGTAGTAAAATCTCCTACTTTAAGAGCTCAAAAAGTACTTTACTTAATCGAATAGGTTAGTTCTTTTATAACCTAGACTTATAGCATTAACTGTTGACAGTAGATCTCTATTAAAAAAGTAAAGCAACCTTACATGAATATAAATAACTATAGAAATTGAATAAATAAATTAACTACACGTTAGTGAATTATATAACAACTCAGAAAGAATAAAAAAATGATTATTTTTCTAAGAGGATCTTTTACAATTTTCAGCTTAAAATCTATTTTATATTCTGTTTTTGCAATAGCTTTAATTATATTTAACGATTAATTTTATTGGATTAACTAACTCTATAGTTAATCTAACTCGAATAATTTGTTTCTTTATTTGGTTTTGGTTCATTTCAATAATAGATAAACTATCTTAAAAGGAAATAGAAGAAAAGAACAAGATTAACGTAAAGGTATTATAAGCAGTTGAAAAGGCTATAGAAGCATACGAAAATAAATTCAAACGAAACGCTTACTATTCTAACCTTTACTATTTAAATGATTGACAGTTGATCTAAGATAAGGAGAAATTAGTTAATTATTAAAGTAGTTAAAAAATATCCATAATGGCTATCAGAATAAATAAATATTTAAGCGAAGTCGGTTATTGCTCAAGAAGAGTAGCAGATAGATTAATAAAACAAGGTAAAGTAACAATTAATGGAGCAATTCCAGAAATTGGTACCAAGGTAAAAGAATGTGATCAAGTAGAAGTTAAAGGTCAAAGGATAGAAAAATCAACGAAACAAAAAAATATATATTTAGCCTTTAATAAACCTATTGGAATTGTTTGCACAACTAATAGAATAGTTGAACCAAATAATGTCATAGATTTCATTAAATATCCAAAAAGAATATTTCCTATTGGAAGACTAGATAAAGCTAGTGAGGGACTGATTTTTTTAACAAACGATGGAGATATAGTAAATAAGATACTCAGAGCAAGAAATAATCATGAGAAAGAATATATTGTCAGCGTTAATCGTCCTATTAATAGAGACTTTATTCAAACCATGAGTAATGGAGTTGAAATATTGGGAACCATAACTAAGAATTGTTCAGTAGAACAATTGGGTCAAAAAAAATTTAAAATCATACTTACTCAAGGACTTAACCGCCAGATAAGGAGAATGTGCGAGTCATTAGGATATAGAGTGCGTTCATTAAAGCGTATAAGAATTATGAATATTAAGTTAGACGTGCCAACAGGAAAATATCGCGAATTCACCAAAAAAGAGCTTGAACAATTAAATAGATTACTTAAAAACTCTTCGAAAACATATGATTAATCAAAACTACCTTTTTTTTTAGCAGGTGATTTAGCCTAAAAATTATCTAACGTTATGCAAATCTTCGACTCTATAGATTTGAAGATTATTAAGAAGCAAATCGTGGGATCAGAATTCTACCCTGCGTCCAAGCACTCCCAAAGCACACGCAAGATTTGAGTTATAACTGAGACTCATGATGCAAGCTGTACTTTTAGAAAATAAGTGTAGACTAATTCGGACTAAAGAGTTTTGATTTGATTGGGTTTTGCGTGAGTTAAAAAATAATGATGTCTTAAAAATCAATTACTATTGTTAAACATTTTTATCAAATCCCATGCCTCTGTAGCACTATCAGCATACTTAAAAATTGATAAATGCTTTTCCTCTATTAAACCCATATCGCAAAGATATTCAAAATTTATAACTTTGTTCCAATAATCTCGACCAAATAAAATAATTGGTATATTCTTTTTCATACCAGTTTGCCTCAAAGTTAATAATTCAAATAATTCATCTAAAGTTCCAAATCCACCTGGGAAAAAAACTGCAGCCTCAGATCTCATAACAAAATGAAATTTCCTCATAGCAAAATAATTAAACTTAAAACATAATCCTGGAGTAATAAATGAATTTGGATGTTGTTCATTCGGTAAACTTATATTTAATCCAATTGATTTACAACCCGCATCAAAAGCTCCTCTATTAGCAGCTTCCATAATCCCAGGTCCACCACCAGTTACTATCACATGAGCATAAGGCCTTTCTGATTTTGTTTCAATTGATATTAACTTAGATAATTCTCGAGCTGAAGAATAATAGTGAGAGATTGAATATAGATTCTTATATCTTTTTACTTTTTGCATTAATAGAGTTGATTTTGGATCCTTTTCAAGAAGTTTGGAAGTCTCATCCAATCTTCTCTTTGAAGTGATTTCCTCTGATATGTTAACGCCACCAAAAATAATAACTGTAGAAATAATATTTTCCTTTTCAATCGTTTGCTCAGGTTTCGTTATTTCAAGAAGCATTCGAACACCGCGCATTTCATTAGTATTTAATAATTCCAAATCCTCATGCGCAAGTTTATAAGAATTAGATTTTAAAATTGCTTCTAAATTACTAGCTACGACTTGAGCCTCATTACTTCGTTCTGTTGCAAAATCGCAATTTAATTTTTTTTTCATGAGATTTCTCCATTTTTTATTATTTTAAGTTTGTTATTACAAGAGATTTGCTGCTAATTCAGCTAAATCACTCCTTTCACCTTGTGTCAAGGTAATATGGCCAACTATTTTCTGACCCTGTAGTTTTTTTGCCAACCAAGTAAGACCATTACTATCAGAATCTAAATAAGGATGATCTATTTGATTTGGATCCCCAGTGAATACAATTTTTGTACCTTCACCAGCCCTGGTAACGATCGTCTTAACTTCTAAAGGCGTTAAATTTTGAGCCTCATCAATAAGAATAAATTGATGTGAAATTGACCTTCCGCGAATATAATTAATTGCTTCAACCTCTAAAAGTCCCATACCTTTGAGATCTTCCCATGAATTCCTTGCATTATTATCTCTCTCTTTAAGTGCAACTTTTTCACCTTTTTTATTAAATTTTGAGCCTGTTAAATAATCTAAGTTATCGATAATAGGTTTCATCCATGGAGCTAATTTCTCATCTAAGCTGCCTGGAAGAAATCCTAATTCTTTCCCCAAAGAAATTGGAGGTCTTGAGACTAATAATCTTTCATACATATTTTCATCTGCAACTAAATTTAATCCCACAGCTAATGCCAATAAAGTTTTTCCTGTACCTGCTTTTCCTATAAGAGTAACCAACTGAATATCTGGATCAAGGAGCAAATCCAAGGCAAAATTTTGTTCTAAATTTTTTGGTTTTATTTTTCCTAAATTAGATCTTCTTAACCAATTCAAAGAAATCAATTTCTTTTCTATAGGGTCATATCTGCATAAATATGTATGATTTTCTTTAATATTATCCCTGAGAATTACACCTTCATTAGAATATAAGCTTGGCTTTAAATTGTATTTAATATCTTTTAAAAAGATGAATCCTTCTTTTTGAATTTTATTAATTTCATTTTGATCAGAAATAATCTCTCTAAATCCTCTATTTAAATTATCTAAAGAAACTTTATTGCTACTATAGTCTTCCGCTTTTAATCCTATCGCATCCGCCTTTATCCTTAAATTTGTATCTTTAGAGATGAGAATCACATCTGGAGAATTTGCCAATACCTTATTAGTTTTGTGTTCAAGAGCAACCGCTAAAATCTTGTTATCTCCACTATTATCATTTAACTCAGAAGGTAACCTATCAGTAGTTTCTTTTCTACAGAAAGCAACTTTTATTTGACCTACATCTTTATTATTTATTCTCACACCAGAAGATAAATTCCCTCTCTCTCTAAAGCTATCCAATAATCTAGAAACTCTTCTGGCATTCCTGCCTTTTTCACTTGGATCACGCTTAAACCTATCGACCTCTTCAACTACTTGAATTGGAATAACAACATCATCTTTAGTGAAATGAAGTGGAGATTCCGGATCATGCAAAAGAACGTTGGTATCTAAAACTATGACTCTTTTTTTCATAACTAATCCTCCTTAATTAAGGTGGAGAAACTATACCTCAGATTTACTAGTTTCCTGAATAAAAATATATTTTTTAGCATTATGTAATGATATTAAATATTACATATATTAAGAAATGATTATCTAATAAAAAAATATATAATTTTTATTATAATCTTAAAATGCCTTGTGAAATTGTTCTGCAGCAGTGATTTACTAATTTTTATTATTCATAATATATAGGTAGATATACTTGAGTATTTATATTTAATTCTTTATATTAATTTTAAATTAAGTCTTTCTCTTCATACTATTAACCTTTTAAAATTTCTAAAGAAAATTAGTATTGAAATCTATTTAAGAACAATTATCTAAACTAAATGAGATGTATCTCTTAATAGATTTGGAGTTGCATCTAAAAAAGTTATCAGCTATCCAACAGAACATCCCTCCACTAATCAGGGGAAAACCTATCTATTTAAAATTTAGTAGATATATCTACTTTGATTAATAACTATAGGAATAGAGCTTTATTAGATAATTTAGTTGATTGGAAATTGCTACCAACTGAATTTATACAATGGAAAGGGTGGGATTCGAACCCACGAATAGTCTCCTATTAAACGATTTCGAGTCGTTCGCTTTCAACCACTCAGCCACCTTTCCTATTTAATTACTTTACTAAAATTTGCTATAAATTATTACCATGAATTAATTGAGGCCAAACCTCTTGAGAGATTAAAAGTCCCTTATGGAAAACCAAATTCAGGAGGGTTTCTCGTTTTAGTTGATATTTAATTATAAAATTTATATTCTGTACATAAGAAGTATTTTATCTAAAGCATGGCGACTACAAAACCCAAGCAATTCAACATATCGACTTTTCGGATGGGATTGTTTACAACTTCCAAGCTTGTACAAAATTTAGGTTCTAGAAATGAGGTTTATAAATTTGATGGTTATTTTAGAAGTACTCATGGCAGAGATTAACCTATTTCACCTTTTTAGTTTTTAAAATATATAAAATTCAAATTTTTAATAATGAGTAAATTTAAAGATGGTTTTTCAAGCGAAAGCTTTTACCCAGATAGTGATTATCTTCTTAATCAGGATAATTCTCCAGAAGAGACTCCAGTTTTAGATGATCAAATATCAAGTATGAAGGAAATTTTTGAATGGCCAGATAGCTATTGGTTTATTGCGGAAAGAACAAATGGAAGGCTTGCAATGATAGGCTTCATGGCTGTCATTATCAACTATAGTTTATTTGGTTGGATAGCATATCCAATCCTTTAATTGACAATCAATCCAAAATAAAGGGGCAATTACTTCTTTTTTTGTTTAACAATTTTCTAAACAGATACATATTTGATTATTAACATTACCTCATACTTGATGATAACTGCACTAAATAAATCATCCAAATTTCTAATATCTGAACAAATAAAAACAGAAAAATTTTTCAATAAATTGATAGCTTGAGAATCTGGAACTAAACAGCCCACCTTCAAATCTACTCATTCCTCCACTTCCATCATGGATGAAAGAGTCAATAGCTACCAGATGTTTAAACTAACTTTACTAGCTGCAATTCAAGCGACTTATAGAAATGATGGAAAGATTAGAGGGGTATCCCTAGGGTTACACAAATATTTAAATAATGAATACTATATAAATAAAAAACATATTTTATGGAATCTTTGCATATATTTTTTAAAGAGCTTTGGTATAACCAACCAAATATAGTTATTGGTGGAGGGGTAGCAATATTACTTTTGTTGGGAATATATATATGGTTACTCAATAAGTATCAGTAGTCTTTATATCTAAATAATGAATACCTGCAATTCTACTAACTCAGTTAAATTAGGAAAACTTTTAAAAAGGTTTAAATTAACACCTAAGAATAAGCAAAGAATAATCCAAGAAGCTCAAAAGGATTATTCAACTTGGTCTAGTCTCGAAAGACTTGCAAGAAACTTAGAATTTAAGAATTCAATAGCCTAGAAAACACCAAAATGATATTTCCTCCTGCACAAGTAGTTTTTGGCTTATTGCTTCTATCAATAGCTGTTGTAGTAATTTGGGATATTAGATATAGCCCATTTGGTGAAGACGAAGACGGAATTTAGGAATGAAGTTATCTATTAGAGATTTAATAATATCTGGTCTTTTTATAATTATTGCTTCTACTATGGTTTCTAATCTATTTCGACCAAAGTGGGGCATTATTTACGCTGTAGTTAATCTTATAATCCTTACTTTATTTTCTATATTTAAGGATTCTTGGTCTATTAATAAAAAATAGTGAACCAATTTACTCTTATAAAGGGGCAT
>CACNWD010000016.1 GCA_902624085.1 uncultured Prochlorococcus sp. | reverse complement strand
AAATCTTTAAAAGATATTTCTACTCTATAATTATTAAACATTAGAGAATTACCAGAAATAATACAAATTTAATATTAATTAAAAACGAATATCAAATACAAGCATCACTTACGATTCTTAATTTAGATGCATTTTCTTTATAAAAATTTCTAAAATTAATATTAGGGTAAATTCATATCGAATAATCAAGTGATGATTAATATTTTATTTAATCTTCTAATTATCAAATAGAGATACTTATGATTTTCACATCCAATAATTTATCGCTAGTTTAAACAAATAATATTGATATATCTAGAAATTAATAAATAGATAGTTTGTTTCAATTTTTATTTTTTATCAGATTTTTATAATTTCAATAAATGTAAATCTTTAATAAACTTATCAGCAAAAATAGCAGATATCAATTTCGAAATTTAGCTCATATCTAAATTAAAAGTTATTTGATGTATATTAAGATATAGAATAAAAAGAACTTGATTTATAAAACATATGGCTAGCCAAGATTATTTAATTGCAATTGCTCTAATAGAACAAAATAACGAAAGGTCAATGCCTCTTGGCGGAAAAGAAATTAAGTTAGATATAGGGGATAAAGATAACTTTAAGAATCTTGCAAATGATGTAATTTTGAATCTCTTACTTAGACTATTCCAAAGAAGTGATGATGGAGCGATTAAAAGATTATCGGAAGATAAGGGCCTTTTATTAGTTCATATGCACCCAAAAAGAATGCAGAAAGAATTACCATTTATAAAAGCTGAATGGATAAGAGATGGAGATACCTCTCAATTTCTTCAATATTTAGGAAATTTATCTAAAGAGATATGGACAGCATCTTTTGTGAAATATCAAGGAGTTGATTTTACATCAATAGCGAAAAACGAGGAGATCTAACCTAAAAAATTAATTTTCTCTTCAACTATTCTAACCTTTCAATAAATCATAAACACTTATAATTAGACCCCATGCAACTAAAACAGGAGTTACGTATTTAAGCATAAACTTTAAATAGTTTCGAGTTAATAATGATGATCCAGAATTAGTTAATTCTTTATCAAGTGTCTTAGGTATTACCCATCCAATTAGAAAAGAAACAAGAAAACCACCCAATATAAGCAACACATTTGCTATGGCATCTATATCTCCTAATAAATCAGTACTTAAGGCTGAAGGAATACCAAGTAAGAAAATAAAAATAATTGTAATGCCAGATGCTCTATTCCTTTTTATTTTAAACTTATCAATTAGTGCAGACACTGGAATTTCTATGAGAGAAATTAAGGAGGTAATTGCTGCTATATAAGCTAATCCAAAAAATAAAATAGCAACTAATCTTCCAATTAATCCATATTGACCTAAACCAGAAGGAATTGTTATGAATAAGGTAGCTATTGTGCTATTACTTATGGTTTCGTTTAATCCAAAGGTAAAAATAATAGGGAATGTTATTAATCCTGCCATTAAACCAACAGCGGTATCTAATGAGGCAATTTGTACAGCTTGCTTTGTTAAATCATTTTTTTTATTTAAATAAGAGGCATAAGTAATCATTATTCCTATTCCTAGACTCAAAGAGAAAAAGGCTTGGCTAAAAGCATTCCTTATTGTTGTTGGATTAGCAAGTTGACTTAAATCAAAATTAAATAAAAAATTTCTATAACCCTCTCCTGCATTACCTAAAAAAGCTGCCCAAATAACTAATCCCAAAAGAATAATAAATAAAATTGGCATACAGATTTTATTTAATTTCTCAATTCCTCTTCTAATTCCTCCAGAAACTATATAAAAAGCAAGGACTAAACTAAAAATCTGACCAACAAAATCTCGAGTTCCATTATGAATAAGATTAAATAATTCTCCAGCTTGAGAAGTAGTTTCAGGTAATCCAACAATTAATGATTGAAAGAAAATATCTGCAGTCCAACCCATAATTACTGCATAATATGATGCTATTGCAAGAGGTGCTATAAGAAAAAGAAAACCCAACGCTGACCATTTTTTTCCTGCAGCCTTAATTGGAGCTAAAACTGCACTGGTAT
Organism: uncultured Prochlorococcus sp.; assembly: GCA_902624085.1. Classification (GTDB taxonomy): domain Bacteria; phylum Cyanobacteriota; class Cyanobacteriia; order PCC-6307; family Cyanobiaceae; genus Prochlorococcus_A. The sequence continues at coordinate 20,589 of CACNWD010000016.1, read as the reverse complement.
TCGTACTCCTTCCCAAAGAAAATTCGGCAACAAAAATAGGTATCCCAACAACTAAAACAACAAAAATATATAGTAGAACAAAAGCTGCTCCTCCACCTTGGGAAGATCTATAAGCGAAACCCCATAAATTCCCCAAACCAACAGCACTTCCTACTGCTGCAAGAATGAAACCAAGTTTTGAATTCCACTCTTCTCTTTGAATAGATTGTTGTTCCAAATTAAAATTATTTTCTAGTTGATTTATAGCCTATAAAATTTTAAAAAGCTAACTTTTTAATAGAAAATCTTTTTAGAGATTTTATTATTTTCTTTATATAATTTAAAACATTGTTTATTATCACCAAAGTTAATTGTTTTAAATCTATTTTTATTAATATGTAAAGCACTATATCCCTCAATACAAATACATGAATTTATTAAATCTCTATTTAATAAATCATTAACGTAAGGTTCTCTCTCTTTTTCTTCATCAAAATGAGGACAAGCAATACCTTCTACGAATCCAAGACAATCTAATATTTCAAGGCTTTTTGCATAAGAATCTGTAATTCCCTTTTCAAACCAACATATTGCTCCCGCACTTACCCCACTCATAATAATTCCATTTTCATAAGCTTTTTTTAGAATTAAATGTAAATTCCAATCTCTCCAAACAGCCAACATACTTTTAGTATTACCCCCTCCAACATAAATAATATCTTGACTTAAAACTTTTTCTTCGAGTTCTTCTGTTCTTGAAAAAAAGTCTAAATGTGAGGCCTCACATTTTAATTTTGAAAAAGCTCTATAGAAATTTAATTTATATAAGTCATTATCTCCAGATGCTGTTGGTATGAAACATATTTTGGGTACTTTTTTATTCACCAAGGAAATAATATATTTTTCAATCTCTAAATTTCCTAATGATCTCCCAAAACCACCACCACCTATTGCTACTATATTTTGATTAAACATGATTTAGAGTATTTACTATATGAAATTAAAACAAATAAAGAAAAAAGATCAACTAAAGCTTAAAGAAGTCTATTTTGATTCTGTTTGTTCAATTGATGAAAATATTTATAGTAAAGAACATAAATTTGCTTGGGCTTGTCAAGCATGGGAAAATTCCGAGTTTGAAAAATCACTTTTGGAAGGTATAGGTTCAAAGCTTATTTGTAATAAAAAGATTATTGGTTTTGCAACAAGATACCCTGAAAATAGATTATCCCTTTTATATGTAAGAGGTAATTTTAAAAGAAAGGGTTTAGGAACATTTATTTTAAATTCTATTGAAAGAGATGCTTTTAAATCAGGTATAAATAAATTAAATACGGAAGCAAGTTTAATAAGTTATAAATTGCTTCTTAAAAGGAAGTGGGTAATTGATCGTAAAGAAAAAGTAAATATTAATGGTTTAATTTTTGAAAGATATAAAATGTTTAAGATTTTATAATTTAATACCTTAAGAATGACTATAAAAAAAAGAAATTTAAAAATATTTATTAGAATACTATTCTGGATAACTTATTTATTATCGGGTTATTTTTTATATGCAAGAAGTTTTATATTTCCAATATTTTTAGGAACATTCGCAAAATTAGTTTATCCACTATCAATTTTTTGGTTACAAATAAGAATTAGGAACAAAGAACCTTGGTTGCCACTTACAGATTCAATGTCAACATCTCAACTATGGTTTAGATTAATACCTATTATGGTATCCTTATCCACATCTATTTTAGTCTTATTAAACCTGTTATTCAAATTAATTTTTGTATTTATAAATAAATAAAAATAATTTAAAATGTAATTATGTAAAGAAAATTGCCTTTTAATAATATTTGTATAAATTTTAAGTATGAATCTATTTAACTAATGAATCATATAAGAGTTAAAGAAAATGAAGAATTTGATAAAAGGAGTAATGAGATTTTAGATAATGAATTGTTTTCATTAAAGTTTACTGATAGTTTATATAAAAAAGATATTGGCAAATTCTTAGAGTTTTTATCTTCATATTTTATTTAAACTCATAAAATATCCTTAAAATCTAAAAAATCTGCATACTAAAACTTAACTTCAAAAAATAAAATATTTGCATAATAATTAATTTACTTGTCTATTTATTAAATGCAATTATTTCTAGCAGATTGTCAATTTACAGATATTGATAATCAAGTTAAAGGGTACCAAGCATTCATCCAAGCTTGGGAAAGTGGTGAAATAGCAAAATCAGATAAAAATGAAAAATTTGAAATGCTTTTCAGAGTTCATGCCCCCGGAGAAGGTAGAGTTGTTTGCTTGTGCAAAGCATTTAGTGATAAAGAAATTTTCGAGCATTTTGCCCCTTGGAGAGCGAAATTCGGCATTCATATGGAATTCACCCCAGTTATAAGTTGTCAAAATGTAGTTGATTACCATAAAAAACTATTTGAAAATATATCCTAAGTTTTTTAACTTGAAAAATTAAATTTGTATTTAAAAATAATTTTATATATTTACAGCCTCTAGCTTATCTTCTACCTCAACATCATTATTAGACTCATTGTCTTTTTTAATCTTTAATGCATAAATTATAGATCCAGCAGCGATAGTAGAAGATAAAACTATACCTGATATTAGAATAAGAGCAAATAATCCACCTATTAAACCGCCTTTAAGTCTCAAAAGGTTGGACTTAAGTAAAAGAACAAATAAAATAAAGCTTGTCGCTTTAAGGCTAGAAATTTTTAAAAAAGTTAGTGGGGATAAAGGATTAATAAACATAGATTGTTTTAAGCTATATATACAATAAAAATATTTTTTGGAAAGTGTTAAAAAAAAAAGGCCCTATAAGAGCCTTTTTTATAAATTCGAATAAATTTACTAATCTTGGTTTGCGTCAGAGTCAAATTTGGACAAATTAGGACCAGCTATTAAACCAACTAATCCAAATAGGACTAATGATCCAATGCCAAATCCTGCTGCCCATGGGTTAAATCCGCCTAATGCGAAAGAAGCTAATAAATTCATAATTTTAAGAACATTTATCTCGGGATTAGCATACAGATTTTCATGCCTGAAATTACTATATTGAGACATTTCTTCGTAATTAAACTACATTTAATTATTTTCTAATTAGTTATGTTGAAATATTATTACAAAAAGATTTTATAAATTTATTTTAAAATACTTATTTAAATTGAAATCGTCCATTAATGCCAAAAACTGTTTATTATTTAATAAAAAAGTTATATGGAAGAATCAACACTTACTTTTATTTATGATGGGGAATGTCCTTTTTGCAATCATTTTGCCGAATTACTTGAATTAAAAAGCAAAATAAAAAATATATCAATTTTAGATGGAAGAAAAAATCCTGTATTATTAAGAGATTTACTTAAAAAGGGATACGATCTAGATAAAGGTGCAATTTTACTTAAGAATTCAGAAATATTCCATGGAGCAAATGCAATTAATACTATTTGTAAACTTATAAAGGAGCCCTCAAGTAAATTATTAGCTATTTTATCAACAACTTTTAAATCTAGTAAAAGAACAAAATTTATATTCCCTTTTCTTGTGATAGCAAGAAGATTTGCTTTAATATCAAAGGGTATACCAACTTCTCTAGAATAGTTTCCTAAATACGCTATTAAAAGAATTATTAACATATTAATCAAGTTATTAAACTTTAAAGAAATATCTGTTTTTTCTAGCTAGAACTAATAAATATAATATTAAAAAGATGATAGAAAATTTTAATCCATTTATTTGTCTTGGCGGAGACAATGAAAAAATTAATCACATCGCTGAAGCAGCCATCGAAATGAATTTAACCTGTAATGACTTAAAAAAAGATCTAAACTTATCCGATGGCGATGTAGTCGACATGTTACAGCTGGTTATGGATAGATTTAAGAATAGAAATTCTATTTAACAATATATATTTAATAACCATAAAATTAGTGAAAAATATTTTAATTGAGTTATCAAATTTTTCATCAGTTAATAATCTTTGGTCTGAATTAATAGAGAATTTTGGATTTGAGAAAGCTAAAAAATTAATATCTCAAGCAAATGACCTACAAAAAATGAATGGCATAGATGATATTACAATGCCAATAGTATTTATTGGTACAGGTGGTTTAGCTTTAATTGCAATTGATCTAGTAGAAAAAAATATTGCTTTTGAGCAGAGAGAAGGTAAAAAGGTTTTAATTTTTAATCCAAAGAAAAAAACTTTTCAGATTTTATATGAAACAAAATAATTTTTAACTTAATAAGGGAATTCAAAGCTTTCTAAAAGTAAATATTTAGATATATGATTATAAATATTTATAATATATATGACTTTTAAAGCAACATATTTAGGTTCAAATGGATGGATAATAGAATTTAAGAACGCAAGGATAGTAATTGATCCTTGGCTTATTGGAGACTTAATTTTCCCACTCGGGGGATGGTTTTTTAAGGGGACATTAAAAGACGAAATCCCAACGCCAGAGGATATTGACCTAATACTTTTAACACAAGGATTACCAGATCATTGCCATATCCCATCATTAAAAAAATTTCCTAAAAAAACTAATATTATATGCTCAAAAAGCGCTTACAAAATATTAAATGAATTAAATTTCAAATCAATAAATATCATGCAGCCAGGACAAAATTTAAAATTTAATGAAATAGAAATTGAAGCTACATCAGGTGCGGCAGTACCTCAAATTGAGAATGGCTACATTTTAGAAACAAATGAGGGAAGTTTTTATGTTGAACCTCATGGTTTTTTAGATAATACAATTAAACCTAGGAAACTCGATGCTGTTATTACCCCCACAAAAAACCTTGAATTGCCAATAGTAGGACCTTTTGTAAAAGGAGCAGATGTTATTCCAAACTTAGTTAAATTATTTAATCCAAACTACATCCTTTCAAGTACAACTGGAGGTGATGCTAAATTCAGCGGTATATTAAATTCTTTTATTTCTCTTGAGGAATGTAAAAAGGCTCTAGATTGTAAGATTGTAGAATTAAATCAAATGCAATCTGTCGTTATTTAATTATATATATCTATTAAGCGAAAACGTAATGTTTGAACTCGTCTTTTATTAACCCCTAAATCGTAAAAACCTAATCTTGAAGAGGACTTTATTTGAAAAATATTATCTTGATTTAAATTTTTAATTTCTATATCATCAACAAACTTCATAATCCTACTAGTTGCAATTGCATGAATATAATTTTTTTCTTTATTAATAATTTCAAGCCTTGGTGTATTATCTAAAATTTCTATTAATTCAATAAATGCTTTTTCAGAATCATCTACCTTCCATGTTTGAAAATTGCAATTTGTTATTAATTTACAATCAGAAAGATTATCATTAATATTTACTAAACCAAATGCATTCAATTTAATTGGATAAAAAATTATTTCACATAATATTATTAAGATGATAAAAAATTTTAGAAAAAAATTTTTCAAAAAGATAAATAAGATTTTTTTTTTTGTTTTTCCAATTAAATAAATTTCTAATAAATTAAATAATCTGAGCTATTCCTATAAGTATGGCCCCTTAGTATAATTTTAATAATAAAAGTTTGGATTAGAAAAATTTATTCACTTTTTACGTCAATATTCATATTTTTGACATTACACACAAATTTTATTTGTGATAATGAAAACTTAGTCCTTAGTATTAGAAACAATCTCAATGGGGATTTTGCTGCATTAGAAAATATATCAGATATTAAACCAGGAGCATTTATAAATATCTCATGGAACAATAAAAAACTTATGCTTCCATACTCACCAAGAGTTGGCTTTGTATCTTTTTCAGATAAAAAGTGGGACTTTAGGTATAAATTCAAAGATAGTATCAAAATAAATGAGGAGGAACCATTATTATATGAGTTATTGTCTAACGGTAAATATATTGCTCATGAATGTATTTTAAATAATTAACTTAATATGAAAATCTCTAAAAATAAAGTTTTAAATTACATAAATCTAAATGATTATAAACCATTTGATTACTCAATCCCATTAATTAAATTAAATATAATAATAGATAAAATTAATGTAAAGATAATTTCGGAATTTCGATTGATTAAGGAAAATATTTCTACTAATAATATTTCATTAAAAGGTAGAGATATTAAAATAAATAATATATTTTTGAATAATATAGAGTTAAAAGATAATTTATATTTTAAGAATGAAGATGAATTAATAATTTATAATATTAATAATAAAGAAAACATTCTAAGAATTGAAAGTTCAATAAATCCTAGAGATAATATTTCGCTCTTAGGCATGTATGAGAGCAATGGAATCATAACAACACAATGTGAAGCAGAAGGATTCAGAAAAATATGCTTCCATCCAGATAGGCCTGATATTTTAAGCAAATATGTTGTAAGAATTGAAGCTGACAAAGAAAAATATCCAGTGTTACTCTCTAATGGAAATTTAAAAAATCGTTCGATTTTAAAGAATAATCGTCATGAGATAGTTTGGCAAGATCCTTATCCCAAACCATCTTATTTATTTGCCTTAGTAGCTGGGAAATTAAAATGTGTTGAAGATTTCTATACTACGAAATCAAATCGAAAAATAAAGATACATTTATATGTTGAATATGGTGATGAAGTTTATGTTCAACACGCAATTGATTCTTTAAAAAGAGCAATGAGATGGGACGAAGATAAATACGAATTAGAATATGATTTGGATTTGTTCAATATTGTTGCTATAAGACATTTCAATATGGGTGCAATGGAAAATAAAAGTTTAAATATTTTTAACTCAAAATTAGTTTTAGCAAATGAAGAGACTTCAACTGATGACGAACTTGAGAGAATAGAGGGTGTAGTAGCTCATGAATACTTTCATAATTGGACAGGTAATAGGATAACTTGTCGTGATTGGTTCCAATTATCACTAAAAGAAGGTCTTACTGTTTATAGAGATCAGCAATTCACTTCAGATATGCATAGTTATGAAATAAAAAGAATTGATGATGTCAAGTTTCTAAGAAAATATCAATTCAGGGAGGACTCTGGCCCAACTTCTCACTCAGTTCAACCAGAAAAATATCTTGAAATAGATAACTTTTATACCACGACTATTTATGAAAAGGGGGCTGAAATCATAAGAATGTCAAATATAATTTTAGGAGAGTATAAATTTAAAAAAGGATTTAAGAATTTCATCTCAAATTTTGATGGTAAAGCAGCCACGATAGATAATTTTATAGATTCAATATTTTTAGAAGAGAAAGAAATAAATGTTAATGCATTTAAATTATGGTATAAGCAAAATGGGACTCCAAAAGTAATAATTCAGAGATCATGGGATATGAATAATAAAAAACTTTCATTAACTTTTTCTCAATTTGAAGGCAGTGATAAAACATTAATAATTCCGATAAATATTGCAGTTTTTTCCAAAAATAACGAATTTAAAAAATATAAATTTATCTTAAAAGAAAAAAAGGAAACTTTAATTATTGAGGACTTAAATACCAGATTGAATAAGCCTATAGTTACTTATTTCAGGGAATTTTCTGCTCCAGTGAAATGGGAAACTGACACAACATATGATGAGGAAATTTTTATTATTGAGAATGAAATAGATTTATTTTCAGTTTACGATTCAATTGATAGACTTTACAAATATATTATATCTAAAAGACTTGACAATGAAATTAATGTTGATATTGAAGATAAATTAGTTAATGCTATAAAATCTATAATTAATAAGCAATCTACTGTTAATTTAAATTTATTATCAGAGATACTTAGTATTCCAAATTTTTCTGATCTAGAATCTAACATTACTAATATTGATCCACAAAAGTTATACAAAATTTCTGAAGATCTATACTATAAATTTGCTAATAAGTTAAAAATAAATCTTAATGCTAAATTAGAAGATATTGAAAAAGATATATATAAAAAATGGCCAAAAGGAAAAGACGAAAGAAAATTAATTGAGAAAATTTGGAAACTATTATTATATACAAATGATAGTAATTTAAGAAAAAAATTAATAACCTATATCGATAATAACAATATGACATTATCAAAATCAGTATTGAATGTATATCAAAATTTTAATTTCAAAGAAACAGAACTTCTTTCTAATAAATTCTTTAATAAGTGGAAAAAAAACAGTATTGTATTGGATAGTTGGTTCTCATTTCGTGCATCTATAGAGATAGATAATTATATAGAGAACTTAGAAAGTCTTTTTAAGCATAAATGTTTTGATAATAAGTCTCCAAATACACTAAGATCGATTCTCAATAGCTTTGTCTCAAATAATCGATTCTTTCATGACAAAGAAGGCAAGGGTTATAATTATATAGCTAATAAGGTAATTGAATTTGATATGATAAATCCAATAGTTATTTCAAGATTCATAAAGTTATTTAGTCGATGGGATCAATATGCAGAACCATATAAAACTAATATGCTTAACGCTATTAAATTTATAGACTCTCATGATTTATCAATTAATTCAAGAGAAGTAATTGATTTAATTTTAAAAAAATAAAATTTTCCTACTATAAATATTTTGGCAATTCTATAAATATAAACTTAAACACTATAAATTATTCATTAAATTATTAAATTATCAATTCGTTATTAGAAAAGAAATTATTTTCATCAAATAATTATAAATTTCTGTTTAATTTACTTATTAATAATATCTTCGCTAACTCAACTCAGGAAAAAATATATTAAGTAAATAATTATAAGAAATAGATATAATTTCTTATTTTAAATGAAATTTAGAATATAATAACTCAATACAAATAAAAAAATATTATGTTTGCGATTGCATTAGGGATGACTAAGTTAGAGACATTAACTGTAGCAATATCAAGCTTCATTTTTATTGGAGCATTTACTTGGGTTTCAATTAAAGGAGACTTAAGAAAAATTGCTCAGGAATTAATTGAAGAAAATGATAAGGATTAAATAATAAATTTATTATTTTTAATTATAAATTTTTTATTTATTTATGTAACCTAGGATAATCAATAATATGCCTTATCTCTTTCAAAGATGAACCATAAATTATATGTCCTTTTAGATCAATTCCTACCCACTTTTTCTCATGATTATAAGCTTCAATATTATGTGATTGAATTTTAAAAAATTTATTTTCACTCCAATTCAATGTGATATCCCATCCTTTATAATTTTCAATCATCTTTTTACAATATTTAAACTATCTTCAGCTTAGTCATCAAATTTCAAAACAAAAACAAAGGAAATAAGTAGTTTTTTATAAATTAATTTAATCTGAAGAACTTATCTTTATGTTGCTTGCACATTGATCAGCTCTTAATCTTGCTTGTTCTATATCCAAACCGGTAGCAATTGCTACTCCCATTCTCCTCCCTTTTTTGGCGAATGGTTTACCAAAAATAAGAATTTTTGAATTTTTAATTTTTAATGCTTCATGTATTCCATAGAAAGCAAATTTGAGATGTTCATCTTCCGAAAGAATAACTCTTGTAGCAGCAGGGCTAATAAGATTTATTTCAGGTATTGGTAAATCAAGTAGTGCTCTCAAATGAAGTTCAAATTCATTGATGTTTTGGCTTAAGAGGGTGACCATTCCCGTATCATGTGGTCTAGGAGATAATTCTGAAAAGATAAGATTTGATTCTTTAACAAAAAATTCAACTCCATAAATTCCTGCTCCATTGAGATTGTCAAGAATGATTTTTGTAACTTGCTTAGCTTCTTCTAATATCGACTTTTCAATAGGAATTGGTTGCCAACTACATTGATAATCCCCCTTATATTGTTCATGACCTATTGGGGGGCAAAAAATAGTTTGACCTTCTTTTGTTCTAACAGAAAGTAAAGTAAATTCATAGTTGAAGTCAATATATTCTTCAAGGATTACACCTTTAACATCTCCTCTTGAATTTTCTAAAGCCAAGATCCAGGCTTTCTCCAAATCATCTTTTTTTTGCACAAGATTTTGACCTTTCCCGGAAGAACTCATTAAAGGCTTAAGTAATAAAGGGAAACCAATTTCTGAGGAGTTATATTCAAGTTTAGATAAATCATAAACATATCTATATTTTGCCGTTCTTATATTTAAATCATTAGAAGCCAAGTCTCTTATTTTATCTCTATTCATTGTCATTTCTACAGTCCTAGAATTTGGAACTATATTCATACCATTATTTTCTAAATCTTTAAGAGCTTCAATTGATAAAGATTCAATCTCTGGAATTACAAAATCTGGTTGCAAAGAATTTATCAAATCCATCAAAAGTTTTTTATTACTCATATCCAAAACAAAATGCTTATCTGCTACTTGCATTGCCGGTGCATTTTCATATTTATCAACAGCAATAACCTCACATCCTAATCTCTTGGCTTCAATTACTAATTCTTTACCTAATTCGCCACTACCAAGCAGTAATAGTTTTAAATTTGAAAAGGGTAAATTTTTCATTTGAAATAATAAAAATTTTATGTAAATTTATTCATTATCTTCATTTAATGGAGCATTTTTTTTATCAGGCTTTTTATTTACTCCAATAAAAGATGTTTTATTATTAAACCAACCCTGTACATTTAATCCATTCTTTAATCCGGTAGTCATAGCCGCAATGAAGAAGAATCCAATGAACAACCATACAAGCCTCTCTAAGAATATAAAAGGCGAGAAGGCTTGTCCTGATCTAATAATTTCAGTAAGAGGGTCTAAAGGATCCAAATCAGCTATAAAGTTATCCTAATAAACATAATATAAAATAAAAAATATACAATTTTACAAAAGACAAACTTTTAATAAAAAAATATATAAAATTAAATAATTAAAAAGAAAATTCTTATAAATTTTTACACGAAAAGTATTTCTCAGTGTTATCTTTTGAATGTTATTAATGTCTTATGTCTATAAACGTAGAAAAAACCCAAATTGTAACTTCTGACAAAAGGATTTTACATCTAGGTGATTATTCAGGGAATGTACTTTTAATAGTAAATGTTGCAAGTTACTGTGGATTTACTTCTCAATACAAAGACCTTCAGAAACTACATGAATTATATTCTGAGAAAGGTCTTAAGATACTTGCTTTTCCTTGTAATGATTTTGGGAACCAAGAACCAGATTCATTGGAAGAAATTAAAACTTTTTGCTCAACAAAATTTAATGTTAAATTTGATATTTTTGATAAGGTTCATGCTAGAGGCGATACAACTGAACCCTTCACAACATTAAATAAAATGGAACCGGAAGGAGATGTAGAATGGAATTTTGAAAAATTCTTAATTGGCAAAGATAGCGAAGTTATTGCGAGATTTAAATCAGGAGTTAATCCATTAGACGAGAATTTAATAGCTGCTATTGAAGTTGCTCTTGACTCTTAAACTAAGAGGCTTCTTTATCGTAAAAACCAAATTCCCAAAGTTTTTGGCAAAACTCATTCTCATTTAGGGCTAACAAATCATTTTTCATCCTCATATATTCATCTTTGTTTTCTAATTTTGTATCATTACAAAAATATAATCTAGTAATTATTGATGCCAAATTTTCTTTATTCATAATTTTATAAATATTAATTAACTTAGTTTTTTAATATATAAATTCAACCAAAATTAATATAAATTAAATAAATTTAAATAAATTGATAATAATCTGATATTTATAGGATTGTTTTTTTTGTTTTCTAACTTATTAATTAAAAGTCTGATTTAATTTATTTAAGCCTTCAATTCTTATGAAGGAAATTTTATTAATTTATTTCTATATCTGCTCCTCTTGCACATCTATTATTTCTGGCTTTATAACATTTTTATCTTTTACAACTCGCTTAGGATTTTTTGTTTTTAACTTTTTTCCAGTTTTATCTTTCTCAATTCCTTTTTGATCGCTTATTTTTGCAGAATTATTTACCTTCTTATCTACATTAGATATTTTTAATATTTTCTTTGATTTATCCTCTTTTAATTGAGTCTCCTCTAAATCTATTTTTAGTTCTTTCTCTTTAACATTAGGCTTTTCTTCAATTTTTGTTATTACTTCCTCTTTCTTTTGAGTCTCCTCTAAATCTATTTTTAGTTCTTTCTCTTTAACATTAGGCTTTTCTTCAATTTTTGTTATTACTTCCTCTTTATTTTGAGTCTCCTCTAAATCTATTTTTAGTTCTTTCTCTTTAACATTAGGCTTTTCTTCAATTTTTGTTATTTCTTCCTCTTTCTTTTGAGTCTCCTCTAAATCTATTTTTAGTTCTTTCTTTTTAACATTAGGCTTTTCTTCAATTTTTGTTATTTCTTCCTCTTTCTTTTGAGTTTCTTCATCATCTTTTTTTAATTCTTTCTTTTTAGCTTTTTTATCAATACTACTTTGATTACTTAATAGAAATTTTAATAGCCTTGATAAAAGATCTAAACCTTTTTCAATCCTTTTTATTCCTAAAATAACTAATGTAATTACTAATATTACAAATAATTCAGGAGAATTTAAGCCAAAAATTGTCATAAACTCAGCATAATTTAACTTAGTTTAATACAAGTTAAATAATTAAACTAATTATTTTCAAAAGAGGGTAAATACAAATCTCTATTAGAAGCTATTATTCCCTCTTCTTTGAAGAATATCTCTAACTCTTTTAATTCATCAATATCAACAAATTCACCGCAAGTGTCTTTTATACTTTTAGAAGTAAAAGACCATAAATCATCTAGATATTGTTCATCGTCTGGAAATGCAACAAATTTTAAATAAGTATTATTGAGTGCATATTCACTTGCAGTTTCTGAATTTACTCCCCCTTTCTTCGCTTCACAAAATACCTTAGCAAATCTTTGTCCGACAGAAGACTGCGCATTGGTTAAATCAATATTACCTTGTAAAGCATTTACATTAGTTGGAACAATTAAAAGGTATAAAGAAATTAAAAATGGTAGGAATTGATAAAACAAATAAAATATAGTTTGTATACCTAAATTAGCAAAAAGTAATACTTGATTAGGTACATTTTGTAAATTTTGTCTATATCTAAATTTTTTTTAATTATTCCTTAATACTCATCTAGACTTTACAACTTCAGGTCAATTAATACTTATACACTTATTCTACAAATATAATTAAGTTTAGATATTTTAAAATTTAAGGAGATACCTAAAATAAAAAATATAGATCAATATTCTATAGAATAAAAAGTAAATATTTACATACAAGTAAATGCATACCTCGTTAATAATAAAGGGTAAAGAAGTATCTAGGGAAATAAAGAGCATCGTAATACAATCTCCTTTAGCAGGAGTAACAGATAAAATATTTAGAAAATTTATAAGAAGATGGGCTCCTGAATCACTTCTTTTTACAGAAATGGTTAATGCTACTAGTTTAAACCTTGGATATGGGGTAGAAAAAATAAACCAAATAAGTAATGAAGAAGGACCTGTTGGTATTCAGCTATTTGATAATAGGCCAAATTCAGTTGCTGATGCTGCGAAAGAATCAGAATCCTCCGGTGCATACATTATTGATATAAATATGGGTTGTCCTGTCAAAAAAATTGCAAAAAAAGGTGGAGGCAGCGCTCTTTTAAAAGATCCTTCTCTGGCGATTGAACTTGTAAAAAGGATTTCTAGAGCAGTTAATATTCCTGTTTCTGTTAAAACAAGAATAGGCTGGTCAGATAAAGATAATAATATTAAAGAATTTTTATTGCGCCTTCAAGATGCTGGAGCAAATATGTTTACAATTCACGGGCGAACAAGAGAGCAAGGTTTTAATGGTAAAGCTGATTGGAAGTTTATACGAGAATTAAAAGAAGAATTAGAGATCCCAGTCATTGCGAATGGAGATATCTTTAATGTTAAAGATGCAATTGAGTGTCTAAAGATAACAAAAGCTGATGGGATAATGATTGGAAGAGGCGTACTAGGTTCTCCTTGGATAATAGGAGAAATTGACTCTGCACTTAAAGGATTAAAAAATTTTAAGAAACCTACAACTGAGGAAAAATTGCATTTAATAATTGAACATATTGATGAATTAATATTTGAGAAAGGTGAACATGGATTACTTTTAGCCAGAAAACATATTGCATGGACTTGCAAAGAATTTGATGGAGCACAGAATTTAAGGAAAAATTTAGTTAAAGCCAAAAGTGCTAAAGAAGCGAAAGATGAAATTCTATTAATGATTTCTTCACTTAAAGATAAAAGTTAAAACCTTTTTATAAAATTTAGTAATGAATTTATATTGAAATTATTAAATTATTCTCATATGAAATTTATTACTAAAAAAACTAGTAAAAGAGTTTGTGATCATATGAATAAAGATCATATGGATTCCGTTCATAAATATTTGAAGTTTTATGCCAAAATTGAACAATTTAAAGATGCAAAAATGGAGGAAATAAATAGTACTTCAATGAAAATCAAATATGACAATAAATTAGCAGTTATAAATTTCAAAGAAGCAATTTCTGAAGATGAAATTCATAAAACATTAGTTTCTATGATTAAAAACATCGATTAAGTATAAATTAAATATATTTTTTATTTGTGATTCTTACCCTCATAATAATCTGTTATTTTCTTACAATCCTCAAAGGAAAGGGTACTTAATCTAGAAGTAGCCGTTAAATTTAGGATTGCACAGATAGCAAGAATATCTGAATAATCAGCCTCCAAAGCCTGAGCTAATTCTAAGACTCTTAAACCTTTCAAAATAAAAACTTAAATTAAATTTAGAAAAAAAAGCATATGTTTAGTGTGCTGCATTTTTACCTAGACCAGCTACGAAAGGAAATGTTTGTTCATCTCCAAATATATCTCCTTCACTTATTTTTATTTTAGAGGATTTTTCATTATCCTTGGCATTTTCTATGTTGTTTAATGAATCCTTGTCTAATAGATTAGTATTATCAATTTGTTCCGCAATAGCTATTGGACCATTTATTAAAAAAGAAAAGAAAAGTGCGATTATCGTAGTACAGATAAATTTCATATATGTTTTAAATAATAATTATTCTATTTGCTTTTAATTCAAAAGTAAAATAATTAAAAATAAATTTCTATAAGAATATTTGAATTAAAAGAAATTTTTAAATTATAAAATTATTTTTAACTAGACCTGTGGGAATCCGCTATGTAGACCATATGTAATTATCGTAAAAGTAGCGAATACAACACCTAAAGATACTGATGTAAAAAGAGGATCTAATTTTAAGTTATTCAATCTCCCAAAATCAGCGACAACCAGTGATTTCATAGTGTATTTTTTTCTATCTGGTATTTCAGGTAAATTATCACTATTTATTAATGAACCTAGTATTGGTTGTGTTTCTAATTCGTCTGAATTTGTATTTAAGTTAGTTGTGGTAACATTATCATTTTTAAAAATTCTTGGAAACATATAAACATGCCACAATGCTATAAGCGCTACCCAAATAATAAGACTAACCCCTGCAATACCAAAAATAAAGAACTTTAAAAATTCCATATCAATTTAAATTTTTTTTATTATAAGACTTCCGGTTTGTATAGATGGCACTTCTTAATACATTAGTTGCATTAAAAATAAAATAAAATAATTTGAAAATATTTTTTAAATCAATAAATAATACAAATAATTAATAATTAAAAGAAATATATACAAATTTTTCTCCGAATTACTAAGTTTATTTAATTAGTAATAATCTGAAAATGATCTAAGATTTTTAATTAGATAGTAAATATAAACATAATTTATTTAGAAATTTTTCTTCTATTTCTCAATCTTGTAAGCAGATAAATGCATACTAATAATAAAATTGCATATGTAAATTGATTTAAGAAATTATAAACAATTATCGCTAAAAAAGGAAATAAGCATGCTCTTTTAAAGTTAATTTTTTGTTTCGGTGACATTTTACGCCAATTTAAGTAATCTTGCCACTGAAAGATCTTTTTTAAATTTCTATCTTTATTTTTTTTTCTAAACATAATAAGGTTAGTTATTACAATAATACTCTTTATATAATATTTAATATTAAAAAATTAACAATAGCTTATCATTCTTATATGCTTAATTTATAAAAAAATATATTTGATGAATACCTGTAAATCCTGGGAATTAAAAAAGAAGGTTTTACCACAACATACTGACCATGCAGGAGTTGTCTGGCATGGAACATACCTAAATTGGCTTGAAGAATCGAGAATTGACTCGATTGGTAAGGCCGGAATAAGATATATTGAGCTTCTTAATAGAGGCTTTGAAATGCCAGTTTATAAGATTGAAATTAAGTATCTAATGCCAATAATGATTGGCGATGAAATCATTGTTAAAAGTTCATTTATTATAAATCAAGGGCCAAGGATGAAAGTGAATTCAAAGTTTACTAACTTAAGAAACAAAATTCATGCAGAAGCAAGTATAGATATTGTTTTGATAAATAAAGAAACTTTTAAAGTTGTCAGAAAAAGGCCTCTTTTTCTAGAGCATTGTCTGAATAATTTGAGAAAAGGACCATAAAGATCTATCAAAATGAAAATTTTATTTAATGATTTTTTTATAAAATATTTTCTCGAAGTTATTGATTCATATCAGTATGAAATGGAATCAACTTATCAAGAGAATTCTATGCTTACAAATTTATTTATCGAGAATAAATTTTTAGGATGGTTAGGATTATTTATTATTTTCTTTTCAATATTCGCTGTTTTTGTTTTTCAATTCCTTGATTGGGAGAGTAAAGATAAAAATAATAAATAAACTATTTTATAATTAATAAACCTAATAAAAATTAATGGCAATTTATCTTAAAATAACAAATTCAACAGAGGTCGTTCAAAAAAAGACATCTAAATGGTTAACAGATATAACACCTGAAAGAATTGATAGAAAATTAGTAGAAGATGAAGTTATTAAAGGAATAATAGAGCAATTAACTTTAGAAGGTATAAAAGGGGAAATATCCGCGATAAGTGGATTTGAGGTTAAAGATTCAACTCTTGTCACAAAAAATAATTTTCTTGTAAGAAAAACGAAAATTTTTTAACTTAGATTCAACAAAATCCTTTAATGAAATCAACATTAGCCATTTCAATACCAATTCTTTCTTTTATTGTTTATTGGTTAATTATTGAATATATAAAAAAAAGAAAAAAGGAAAAACTTTTAATCGATTTAGGCTCAAATTTTTTTATTGATGAAATTAATCGGATTATTGAAGAAAATAAATATAATCTTTTTGAGGAAAGGAGAAGACTAAAAGAGATTGATCCTTATGGGAACGAAAATCTTGATAAATGGTTTGGAAATCCTCCTATAGATGAGAATTTAATACAAAAAAACATATTAGAAGGCTCAACAAAATTTAAAGAGGGCATTCCTTATTTCTGGATTAAAGTAATTACAAGAGAGTTTGAAGGTGTTGAATTATTTTTTGAGAAATGGAATTATTACAAAATAAAAAACCCATTAATAGAAGATGAAATTCTTGGGATAAAAAGGAAACTCAATATTAATGATTGGTACCTTTTCATAGCAAGTTTAATTGAGAAATCATGTTATAAATTATCAAAAGAAAATCACTTTAATTCAAAAATCAATCATAAAAAAGGATTAGAATTCGAAAAGCTATGTTTTCAAAAATTTCGATCACAAGGTTGGGAAGTTAAAGAGACCCCTGTTTCAGGTGATCAAGGCGTTGATCTTATTGCATCAATAGGTGACATTAGACTTTGTATTCAATGTAAAGACCATCAAAAAGCAATAGGTAATAAAGCGGTACAGGAGGTTTATGCTGGGAAGAAATACTGGTCTGGGACACACGCTATATTAATTTCAAGATCTGGATTTACTAAGGCCGCTCAAAAATTAGCATTGTCAAGTAACGTAATTTTGATAAATGAATTTGAGATTGAAAATATTAATAATATTGTTTATTAGAGAATCTGAGAAATGCCTTCTTTATACAAAATAATAGTTGATAAAATTCCTGTAGCCCAACATAAACCTCTTGCGGCAGGAATATTCAGAACATAGGAAGGAATATACAATAGTCTTACAATAGGATGTATCCAGGCAGCAATTATGGCTAAGTTTGAATCTGGAATTGTTATTAAACAAAATAAACATGCTGGGGCATGTAATGAAATACTTTCCCAGCAGTTTTGATGACACCAAACTGCCCTTTTTCCAAAATCAGGCAAATCATTGAATAAGGCCCTTGGTGCAGACATGTTTTCAACTGAATAACCAGCTTTAATCCTTCCTAGAGTGAGAGGGATTATTGAAGCTAAAACAACTATTACGGAAAGACAAAGACTCCAAGCGTATGTGATTTGCATATAAAAGATTTTTATTAGAGCTTAATAAGAATAGTTTTTTAATGTGAAAAGATAAAAAAAATAATCAACAAATTAAAATAAGAAAATTAATTTGTTGATTATTTAAAGGTCTTAAAATAAATAAAGGCTAAAGAGTATAGATAAAGTTTTAAAAAATAATTCTAAGATTTAGAATTGCATTGCTAGTATTGCGCCAAGAAAAAATACTGTAGGAATTCCTAATGCATTCACGGCAAGAGTTCTTACAGTAAAAACAGGGTAACCCTCTTCAGGTCTTCCACTTTCAGGAACAAGTGCGGAGTCTTCCCAAACTTGATAATTCTTAAATGGAGCTACATCCTTTTTGGGTAAACCTAAAGGTGTCAAACGGAACACATCCCATTTCCCTAACCAATAAACAGTTGATATCCAAGCAATTACAAGTGGTGCGATAACTAAAACAACTCTAAAATCCATCTTAAGGAACAATAATTTACGTAGACCTATTCTCATATATTCCTCTTTTTATTTAGGACAATGTAAATTAATAGTTATTATTTTTAATATATAAACAAATTGAATTATCATTTTATACTTTTAGATGTATAAAAGTACATATACGTTAATCATTGTTTTAAAAGAATTTATCAATAAAATTTGAAGTAAATAATTTACTATTGTCGATTTTCCAAGATTAAATGTTTTAGTTTTTTTCATACGAGAATATTTATAGTTTATATAAACTTTTTTGGTAAATAATCTTGAAATCAAGTCTCATAAGTTTAAACGAAAATCCGAGCAAAATATTTATTGATAGCAATTATATAATAATCAAAAATTAGGGTAGAGCAAAAATACTTAACTTTAATGTGCTATATTCTTCGAAGAATATTCCTGAATAATGAAGAAAAGCTACTGGTTGAAAAAGATTTCAATTGCCAATTCAGATTTATTTCTTGAATATATTCGTACAGTACTTCCTTGGTTAAAATCAGTTGGAGGAATTGTTGTCAAGAAAGATATTACTCAAGACTCTAATTCATCTAAATGGGATGGAGGAAACATTGGCATGGTAATTGAATTTGACTCAAAAACCTCTGCTAAAAAAGCTTTTTACTCTGAAGTTTTTCAAAATTATCTAATATCAAGAGATTTAACTGACCTTGTAACTATAAGTACTCTATAAAAATGGACAAAATTATTCTTGCTAATTACCACCTACCTTTTCTGTTGGCTTTTACCTTTATAAGTATTGGCTGCACATTAAATACTGTCATTAGATTACCAGTTATTGATTTTAATAAAATTTTTAAAAATTAGTAAATTAATTAAAAATTTTTTACGTTTTAATTAATCATTAACCTTTTAAGTAATATACAAATCCCAAAATTAAAGAAAGAAAAATAACCGAAAAAATAATTAATGACTTTTTTGATTCTCCTTCAGAAATAACATTTATTTCTGGTTCCAAGGCAAAACCATTTTGCCTACCACCACTCTCTGTTGTATAACCTTTTTTGTCCATGAAATAATAAATTTTAGATATTATTGCATGAAAATAATTAATCAAATGAAAGCTTTACAAATATAAATTTGAAAATATTTTAAAAGTAAAAGTAAAACTTTAATTTAGCGTTTAAACCAGCCTTTTTTATTTTCTTTTTTATTCTCAACTATATTTGATTCAACTTTCTTTTTTCTGCCAAATAAACCTTTTTTTTCAGAATTAGAACTTTTAACAGGTTTTGTAGAATTCTTTTTGAAATTCTTCTCAGGAAAATCACTGGAAACTTTTTCTGAAATGAGACGGTATACAAAAAAGCCAAATACTCCAAAAAACCCTACCGCTTGTACAATCGCAGTACCAAAATTTTCAAACATTTACGCTTCTACCTTGTTATAACTTTTTTCTGATTTTGTATTATCACAATCATCATCAGTTAATGAACATTCGACTTTAACATTTTTATTCTTATGTGAATTACAGCCTGCAGCCTCTAGATTCGCAGTAAAACTAAACATACCTAGGTATATGGTTAGTGGTGTGATTAAGATAATTTTTTTCATATGTAATTATTAGTATATTTATTATGGAAAAATTTTTTTATAAATGTGGTAGAAATTTGTTTATTAGCTCAATAATCTCAATTTAACAACTTATTGCTTAATTTTTATAGATTTTTTCCTGATAAAGATAGAAGTATAAATGAATAAATTTTCGATATTTTTAATTTTTAGGTTAACTATAATAATTGATCAAATCTAAAATAAGTATGAGTAGTAAAGAAATGCCAAAAATATAAGGTAAGAAAGGGT